>JAUVKT010000023.1 GCA_030596125.1 Bacteroidales bacterium
CCTGTGTGAAAAAAATAATTATTCTTTTAATGCTTGTTTCATAAGGTATAAGGATTATGAGTTTTGTAACTATTTCGTGTCTTAAGTTTGAATTGCTTAAAATGGCAAATCTTATTATCCTTTGCATCTTTAAGTCGGCAGTCAGCCCGTCCGACCGGAGTTATCCGGGCGGGCAATCTGAAGATAAGGCTATATACACTTTTCAGTCCCGATTTATCGGGAATATGATTAAGCAATCGTCTGATTCCTTCAGATCGTTAATAAAAATCATCAAATCTTTCTTTTATATACAGTTAAGTTCCTAAATTCAATTGCCATTGTGTTTTAATTGTTTGATTGTTATTTGCTTTTTTGCCGATTGCGGACTGCTTTGCCCTTCCGAAGCTCGAAACGAAGTGGAGAGCGAAGGAGGGTGGACTGCCGACTGATTAGTTACTGAGTTTCAATAAAACAGACCCTTTTAGTCAGGCGCTACCGGGAAAACTATTTATTTGGTTGTAAGTGCCTCACTTACTTTGGCAGAGAGTTCTTCCATCAACTCAGGATTATCCTTAAGTATCTGACGAACAGCCTCCCTTCCCTGTCCGAGACGGGTTTCCCCGTAACTGAACCATGAGCCGCTTTTTGTAATAATCCCTTTATCAACACCTATATCGATGATCTCTCCTGTACGTGAAATACCCTCTCCGAACATAATGTCGAATTCAGCCTTTCTGAACGGTGGGGCAACTTTATTCTTAACTACCTTCACCCTTGTACGGTTGCCGACAGCGTCTTCACCCTCTTTGATCTGGCTTATTCTTCTTATATCAAGACGAACAGATGAATAGAATTTAAGCGCATTGCCTCCTGTTGTAGTTTCAGGATTGCCGAACATAACACCGATCTTTTCCCTTAGCTGGTTGATAAATATGCAGCATGTATTAGTCTTGCTGATATTTGCAGTCAGTTTACGCAAAGCCTGGGACATAAGCCTGGCTTGCAGGCCCATCTTTGATTCACCCATTTCGCCCTCTATTTCCGCTTTGGGTGTAAGGGCTGCTACTGAGTCGATTACCACAATATCGAGAGCGCCTGAACGTATCAGGTGATCAGTAACCTCCAGTGCCTGTTCGCCATTATCAGGCTGTGAAATAAGCAGGTTTTCTATATCAACGCCGAGTTTTTCGGCATAGAATCTGTCGAATGCATGCTCGGCATCAACAAATGCAGCTATTCCGCCGCTTCGTTGTGCTTCAGCTATTGCATGTATCGCAAGTGTTGTTTTCCCTGAAGCTTCCGGTCCGTAAATCTCTGTTACCCTCCCGCGTGGTAAACCTCCAATACCCAGTGCACTATTCAGGCCGATCGATCCTGTTGATATTACCTTAACATCTTCAATGGCCTGGTCACCCAGTTTCATTATCGTACCACGTCCAAAATCCTTTTCGATCTTACCCATGGTTATTTCAAGGGCCTTAAGTTTGTCTTTGTTTAGTTCTTTGCTCATACTATATTTTTGAAAATTATTTGAGATTTATTCGTACAATTGAAGTCAGACAGGCTTATACTGTTTCCTGATTGATCAGTCCCTTCAAAAAAGGGCGCCTTCATACCTTCCTTAATCAATATCATTTCTGGTAAAATTTTATTCCCTGGATACTGCTACCAAAGATAGTAATTTCAAAGTATATTTACGATTCTACATTACCTTAATTGGCAAGCAAGCAACCCAAATTATACCAACCGATTATACCTTGACTAAAAATCAAATTGTACTTTTCGGATGATAAATTGCTGGATCTTGATTTCTGTTAATTAGCGCCAAAGGTGCGTAAATCATTAGCCCTGTGCGTAGCTCAGGGTTAATGATACGTCTCACCCGATAAGCGCCAAAGGTGCGTAATCACTAAGCCCATATTCCGCCAGGGGAACAGAACTGGTTTACTTTTATATGTTTATCTATGAACGGGTGTCTGTTCTTTGTACTAAAGGAAATGTGCATATAGTTTTTTACTAACGATTGAGGCATATTGAAATTATTGATTACCTGCCTCGCCGGCCCTTGGGGCTAATATCTAAAACAAATATACCATAAAGATAGTGGGACACCCAAAATTGCAAAACCAAAAACCATAAATTGCTAATAAACTGTAATAAAATAATGACAATATTATTTTTATTTATCTTTGACGTTGAATGAAAGATGAAAGTTTTGAAGAACAAAATATATAAGTATTGTTTTTCTGCATCTGGCAAGATGCACGGAATGTCTCTTTGTATTTTTATAATGCTTCTTGTAATGTCAGTTGGGGTCGTTGCACAGGAGCCTGATACCAGGCCCTCGCGTGAAACAGCTGAAAGATTTTATACGGCAGGTGATTTTACAAATGCCCTTATTCATTATAACCTGCTTAAGGATAAATTCCCGGCTGATCCATTATATAAGTATTATGCCGCAGTTTGCATGGTTAAAATTGAGAAAGATCCGGGTACGGCATCAGAGCTGTTGTCTGAAGCAATTGAAAACAATTCACAGATACGAAATATTCCACCGGATGGCTGGTTCTACCTTGGAAGGGCATATCAGCTTGACGGATCATACGAAGAAGCTGGTAATGCATATGATATTTTCCGTGAAAAGGTGCGCCGGAAGGAGGCCAGGGAGTATGATGTCGATCGTTATATAAGTGAGTGCTTTAATATTGAAAATGTATCATCAGGTCTGATTACTGATACTATACAGGTAAACGATAACATTATTATAAATGATACTGTCATTAAACCGGAAGCTGTCACTGAACCCACTGAACCGCCTGAACCGGAGAATATTTATCATGATTATGATATGATTGTAAGAGCAGCTCTTGATGCAAGGTTTAAGGCTGATTCACTCACCAGGCTGGCCGACAGGTACAGAAAAAATCTGAACAAGCTTAGCGGACCCGACAGGGAGACTATAAGGTCTAAAATACTGGGCATGGAGGAGTTGCTGTTTGCCTACCAGTCTGAAGCAGACAGGAAATTTGCTGAGGCTGCCCGTTTGAATAATACAGAAATAAAACCTGGTGATACTTCTGAAATGGAACCTGCCACCAAAGTTGATACCGGCGATCAGATAGCTGACACTACCCTGGTTGCAGATTTGGAAGCAAACGATTCAGTTAGAATCACGATTGACACTGTTGCTGTTGCTGCAGAGCCTGAGCCGGAACCGATCCTTGTTATATTCAGTGATAATACCGTGCAGCCTGCCTCAATTCCGGTAAATGGTAAAATGCCCGAAGGTCTGTATTACAGGATACAGACGGCTGCTTTCAGGAACCCGGTAGATCCGAAATTCTTTAAAACTGTTGGTCCGGTTTACGGACTGAAAGCAGGGAATTCTGATATAACATTCTATTTTATCGGATTATTCAGGAAAATGGCTGATGCTGACAGATCGTTGTTAAAAGTACGTAGCAATGGTTTCAGTGATGCATTTGTAATTCCGGTGATAGATGGCAAAAGGGTATCTTTTGAAAAGGCAGCTGCTCTTGAGAAGGAGTGGGGGGGAACTGCATTGGTGGATTCTGTTCCTGCCAGTGTAAAGACTAAAGCTAAACCCGCTGACCCTCTGATACTTGTTTACAGGATTGAGGTTAAAAGGAGTACGAAACCTTTGAAGGAGGATGATCTTGAATTGTTCCGTATCGTTGCAGGGGAGAGAGATTTTGATATATTGAAGAGTAGTACAAAGAAGGAACATATTTATTTGATTGGAAAATTTATTACATTTGAAAGCGCTCAGGCTTATTCCGACCTTATATTCAGGAATGGCATAAAAGATGCACATGTTGTTGCTTACCTCGGTGATAACGAAATACCGGTGGAAAAGGCACGGGAACTGTTTGATCTCAATTTTGAGAAATAATCAGGCAGGTTTTGAGATGGTGAAATAAGTTAAGCAGAAAATGAAGGAGAAACCTCTGTCGGAAAAAAAAGACGTTAATAGTGGAACTGATCACACGCTGGTGTTGATCAATGACGACTATAATTCTTTTGATTATGTTATTGAAGCGCTGGTTGAGGTGTGTGGACATGATCCGTTGCAGGCCGAGCAGTGTGCTGTTTTAACTCATTTTAAAGGCAGTTGCGAAGTTAAGTCGGGGAGTATAAATATTCTTACCGGAATGCGTAACGGACTGAATAACAGAAATCTTAGTTCAGAAATTAATTAATCATAATATGTCTCTGGGTCTTATTATATTTTTAATTGTTCTGGGTATCCTGCTCTTCCTTCTGGAATTCCTGGTAGTCCCGGGAATAACAGTTGCAGGTATTGGCGGAGCAATCAGCATCGTTGCCGCATTGGTACTGGCTTTCTATTATCACGGACCTAAAACCGGTGTTGCAGTTCTTATTGGTACCACTGTAATAATTATTCTTACTATTGTACTTATGCTGAAGGCCGGTACCTGGGAAAAACTCATGCTTAAGAGATCTATTGACAGTAAAGTTGATATGGTGCATAAGGATGAAGGACGGGTGAATGAAGGTGATGCAGGCCAGACTGTTACCAGGCTTAACCCGATGGGAAAAGTTGTTGTTAACGGAGAATATTATGAAGCCAAGTCGATGGACAGACTTATCGACCAGGGGAAAGAAATTGTAGTTGTAAAAGTTGAAATAAATAAATTGATTGTTAAACTAAAATAAAAATTAATATGACACCAATTGGATCGTATATCGTAATTATTGTAGGGGTTATTGTGGTTCTGTGGATACTGTTATACCTGATACCGTTAGGATTATGGTTTCAGGCTCTTGTATCGGGAGTTCGCTTATCACTTCTTCAATTAATATTTATGAGGTGGCGGAAAGTTCCCCCATCCGTAATCGTGGGTGCAATGATCGAAGGAGATAAGGCTGGCATAAAGTTGAACCGTGATGATCTTGAAGCGCACTACCTGGCCGGTGGTAAGGTGGCGCAGGTTGTACATGCACTGGTTTCTGCAGCAAAGGCAAACATTGAATTGCCTTTTAATATGGCTACGGCTATTGATCTGGCCGGCCGCGATGTTTTTGAAGCTGTACAGATGTCGGTTAATCCGAAGGTGATTGATACACCACCTGTAACGGCTGTAGCAAAAGATGGTATACAGCTTATCTCAAAGGCGAGGGTCACCGTAAGGGCTAATATTAAGCAACTTGTTGGCGGAGCAGGTGAAGATACTGTCCTTGCACGGGTAGGAGAGGGTATTGTATCTTCTATTGGATCATCAGGCAGTCATAAGCTGGTTCTTGAGAATCCTGATTTTATCTCTAAAGTTGTGTTGGAAAAGGGTCTGGATGCAGGCACAGCATTTGAAATACTTTCTATCGATATTGCCGATATTGATATTGGAAAAAATATCGGTGCAGTGTTGCAGATGGACCAGGCTAATGCCGATAAGAATATCGCCCAGGCCAAAGCTGAGGAGAGAAGGGCTATGGCGGTTGCCCTGGAACAGGAGATGATAGCCAAGGCACAGGAGGCCAGAGCCAAGGTGATCGAGGCCGAAGCGGAGGTGCCACTCGCTATGGCTGAAGCCTTCAGAAAAGGCAATCTGGGGATAATGGATTATTACCGTCTTAAGAATATTGAAGCCGATACCGGGATGAGAGATTCACTTTCAAAGCCTAAAGGACCGGGAACGAAAAAATAGAATTATATCAGATGTCATTTCGAATCCCGGTATTCCCGGGGGAGAAATCTAACTATTGGTAATCAAGAATGAGATTTTTCCCCCGAATGCTCGGGGTCAAAATGACACCTCAAGAAGACTTCTGAGACAGCGCCTTATTTTTTTTTGTTCTTGTGAAGAGGCTGTTGAGTACCCCGTCGAAAACAGCCAGTAAAAAAACTACTATAGAAGCATAAAGCAGATAGTTGATATATGGAATGGAGGGGAAGTCTATTTTTGGGATTGAAAGATTAGCCGGATTGATCTTACTGAGAAAATCAAAATTCAGACCGGGAATGATTGATGATTGTGAATCGGGCACAAAAAATGAAAGCACAACTATAATAGTTACAAAGAGAACTGCCCCGACTTTAAAAGTGATACTTACCGGATTTTTATAAAATGTACTGCTGTAAACAGGTTCGACATTTACCTGCGACATCACATTTTGTGTAAACCCCACAGGTGCCTTATCCTTACCTGTTGCTTCAACCCAGTCTTTTAATATATCATTGTTGTTTAAATCAGACTTGTTCATAATACATATTCTCCCTGGTTTGATTTTTTAAAATAATCTTTTCCATCTTTTTTCTTGCCCTGTGCAGCCTGACTTTCAGATTTGACTTTGTAATACCCAGAACCTTAACTATCTCTTCAGGCGCAAGCTCCTGGTAGTAGTACATGCTGATAATGGCGCGGTCGTCAGGCTGAAGTTTCTGCAATGCAAAATTTAAGATAGTCCTTTTATATTCAATCTCTGCAACCTGCTCATTGTGGTTGTCCTGGATAAAATCAGTTGCATCAGCAGGAAAATCCTCAAGCTGCAGAACCTGGTTTTTTCTTGTCCTTAGGCTCGAAATGGCTGTATTATACGTTATCCTGTACAGCCATGTCGGGAAACTACTCATCCCTTTGAACTTATTTAACGATCGAAAGGCCTTCATGAACGAATCCTGAGCAATCTCTTCAGCCTCTTCGGTCCTGTTACACATTCTGAGGGCAAGGGAATATACATTATCCTTATACCTGTCAACAAGTGACGAAAAGGCATCCCTGTGTCCATTTGTAACTTTTTGGATATAGTATTTATCCCCTTTGTAATTCATCTGCTTATTAGACTCGTTAACCACCCGAACGGTTACAAAAACGAAAGATAATTTTTTTTAAGCTTTTTTTGTAACCGGTTGCAACATTCTGATGTCTAAAGAGCAAAAGTAATTTACAAACTAAAATTCTAAATCATGGAATCACTTACGGAAATACTTATTGTTGGAATAATATTCGGATGTTTTTTTGGGATCTTCTATTTGTTTTTCACTACACGTAACAGTGAGCGTCTTGCTCTTATTGAAAAAGGTGCAGATGCCAGTACGTTTAGGATTGGCAAGGAGACTGCTCAAAAGAGGTCATTAGGCCAGATTTTTAATGTTCTTAAAATAGGTCTGTTTCTTGTTGGGGGCGGACTTGGTGTAGCAGTTGGATTTTTTATGGGAACGCTCGGAATGGACGAGGGTGCAGCCTATCCCTCGATGATCCTTATTTTTGCAGGTCTGGGGCTGGTGACATATTACCTTATCTCTCGTAAAAAAATCGATTAACCGCTTAGCATAACACAATTCTGTTTTTCAAACGGGTATCTAAGGTCTTACCTTATGTCATTTCGAATCCGGCGACTGCCGGAGAGAAATCTAACAATTTGATAATCAAAATGACAATTAGTAAAGATCTTTCATACCTTTTTTTTTATCATAACTCCTTCCTGTTACTTTTTTCATATTTTTGTTGTTTGTTGAATAAATTAAGATATTTATAAATATCTATATACGGGAATGGTGCCAAATAAAGATAAATTAGCTGATAATAAGGAGAACCTTCTGGAAAAGCTGGTCTCAACTGAAGAAGCTTTACTATCGTCTGAGAAAAAGTTTAAATTCCTGTTTGATTATAGTAGTGATGAGATTTTTCTGGCCGATCTTAATGGTAAATTTATTGAAGTTAACAAGAGAGCCTGTGAAAGCCTTGGTTACACATGGGATGAATTGATCAAGATGAGGTTTACCGATATAAAGACCCCTAAATACAGGCAGATGGTTTCTCATAATATCAAAAAGATACTTGAGAATGGGAAGCTAACCTATGAATCTGAGCATCTTACAAAAACCGGGACTCTTCTTCCTGTTGAGATGAAAAGCCGTATAATAACCTACAATAATCAGAAAGCTATTATTAGTGTCTCACGAAATATTGCAGAACGAAAAGCAATAGAGCAGAAGATGCTCAGTATTATTATCGAGACAGAGGAAAAAGAACGCAAACGTTTTGCTTCGGATCTTCATGATGAACTTGGGCCAATACTGTCAACTCTTAAGTTATACACCGATCTGCTTAAAAAAGATGAGTTTAACCGGGTTAGTAAGGAAGAGGTGCTTAAAAGCATTGATGAGCTTTCTGAAATAGCAATAAAATCAGTCAAGGAAATTGCTGCAAAAATAGCGCCTAATATATTGTATGATTTTGGCCTTGCCTCAGCTGTACATGAGTTCTGTAAGTTTATTAACGAGACAGGAGTGATCAATATTCAGGTTAAGACTGATAAATATAAGGTTAAGACAAGAAGTTTAATTGAAACTGTGCTTTATCAATCGATCAAAGAGTTAATAAATAATACAGTTAAACATGCTTCGGCTGAAAATATAACCATAGAGTTACGAAGTACCGGGAACCAGGTAATTTTATATTATCGGGACGACGGAATAGGGTTTGATGTAAAAAAACAGCTGGAGTTGAGTATTGGACTTGGATTAAATAATATTGTAAACAAGATAAGGACCATAAAAGGAGCCTGCGACTTTCATAGTAAAACCGGTGAAGGTATGTTGGTGGTGATTACTGTTAAACTTGATGGAGAGGAGAAATAATTTGGAGATAATTAGTGTAATAATTGTTGATGACCATGTAATATTCAGGAAGGGACTTGCTACCATCCTGAATGAGATATTGACAATTAAAGTAGTGGCAGAGTCATCAAATGGACACGAGCTACTCGATGTTCTTAAAACTAAGAGAGCTGATGTTATTCTGATGGATATAAAAATGCCGGGAATGGATGGAATAGAAGCAACCGTGAAGGTGACGGAGAAGTATCCTGATATTAATATCATTGCTCTGACAATGCATGAAGAGATAGGTTATTTCAACAAGATGATAGAGGCCGGAGCAAAAGGATTCCTTCTGAAGAAAACAAATAAGGATCAACTGGAAGAAGCGATAAATGCTGTGTTCAGGGGAGAGAATTACTTTGCTGAAGAATTTGTTATAAGCCTGAATAAATCTGTACCAGCTTCTTTAACTGCTAATGTTAAGATTTCTTCACGCGAAAAGGAGATACTGGAGTTTATCTGTAAGGGATACTCAAATTGTGAGATTGCTAAGAAACTGGGTTTAAGCCAGAGAACCATTGATGGTCACAGAAGTCGGCTTTTTGAAAAAACCGGTGCAAAAAATGCACCCAACCTGGTACTCTATGCAATAAAAAATGGTCTTGTTAAGCCCTGACTTCTGGTTTTCCGGGCCGCCAACCCGGTAAGAGTTAATTAACTGCATAAAACTTCCCTGTAACGCCGATAGAATAACCAGGTAAAAATACCCTGCCGGTTAAATAATAAAATCTTTTCTGTTTTTATTTTTTTTGCAACATGCTGAAAATGTTAATGTTGCAAGTCTGAGCTATAAATATATTTCTTTTTCTTTTACCATTTGATGTATTGTAAGTGTCTGAAACACAGAGTTTAATATCCAATGATAGAGTGTTTCTACCTGATTATTCAAAGGTGATAACACTCTAAAACAGTATTGTATTAAGCGACACATTTGTAATAGAAAACAGTATTAACCTTAGTTTAAAAATTAAAAACAAAAAATCATGGAAACTGTAAAGAAAATCTTACTGGTTGACGACGATGTTGATGTTCTGGCAGTTGTTGAGACCATCCTCGAAAATGAAGGCTACAAAGTAATTACTGCCTTAAATAAAACTGAAGGTATTGAAAAAGCAAAATCCGATAAACCCAACCTTGCTATTATTGATGTAATGATGACAACACAGTTTGAAGGATTTGAGCTTGCCGAATCATTTATTAATGATAATGATTTTAAGAATATGCCGGTTATGATACAGACATCAATTGAGATTTTTGAGTCAAACGATGACGATGTAATGAAATTTGCCCGATCCTACAGAGAAAACAGTGTAGGAAAAGAGATGGATGTTCTGTTAGTACAAGATTACAAATCAAAAAAAGCAGGTATAGATTACCGCGATAACCAGGGAAAAATTCATTGGTTGTCTGTTGATGGTTTTATTCGCAAACCTGTTAATGCCAACATCCTGATCTCAAGTATTCAGCGGGTTTTTAATTAATATCTGTTTACCGCAGAAATTTTAAAGCTTTTTACAATGAACGATACAACAGAACAAATATTAGTAAAATATAAAAATGCTGATCGTGACAGCCTGATACCTATACTTCAGGAGATACAGGAGGTCGAGGGCTGGCTTTCAGAGAAGATGTTGACATCGGTAGGGCGTCATCTTGATATGCCTGTAAGTAAAGTTTATGGTGTGGCAACCTTTTATAACCAGTTCAGATTTCAACCTAAGGGAAGGTTTCATATACAGGTTTGCCGGGGTACTGCATGTCATGTATTGGGATCGGCTACAGTGCTTGAAGAGATTAAGAAGCACCTGAAGATCGATGTTGATGAGACAACAAAAGACGGCTTGTTCAGTCTTGAGATTGTTGCATGTATCGGAACATGCGGGCTGGCACCGGTAATTAATATCAATGGTAATTTCCATGCCAGGGTTACAACTGATTCGCTTAGGGATATAATTGAATCATACAGAGTACAAAATAATAATTAGACCATTACTAATATGCATAAGCCCATGAATTTTCTTATCTCCGAGGTTTTAAACCTTGCTCCCGGAGAATCTTGCTCCGGGGATACCGGAAGTAAACTGGAGATTTTACGAAATGAGAAGATCGATAAGCCCATCATATTTATAGGAGCCGGGACCTGTGGGTTGGGAGCGGGGGCTGATAAAATACTGGAGGTAACCAGGGCATATCTTTCGGAAAAAAATATTGATACTGAAATTATAGAAACCGGATGTGTTGGTCTCTGCTCATCAGAGCCACTGATGGATGTACAATTACCGGGTAAAAACAGGATCTCTTTTGAGAAAGTAACCTCTGATCTGGCAGAAGAAATTCTTTCTGCAGTTTTCTCCGGCAACCCGATACCGGAGAATAATGTTCTGGGGCAGTACTCTGCCGGGGGGAATGAAGAGTGGGATGGTATTGGTTATATTGCTGAACATCCGTTTTTCAAACCTCAGAAAAGGTTAGTGCTGAAGAACTGCGGGATACGGAATCCAATTAGTATTGAGGAATATATAGCTGCCGGAGGATACAGGAGCTACCTGAAAGGGCTGAGATCGTATTCTCCCGGCGATATTTGTGATAAGGTTGAGAAAAGTGGATTAAGGGGTAGGGGAGGTGGAGGATTTTCCACCGGCCGTAAATGGAAATTCGCTTTTAACGTAGAAAGTGACCAGAAATATCTGGTGTGTAATGCCGATGAGGGTGATCCCGGGGCTTTTATGGACAGGGCAATAATAGAAGGTGATCCGCATAGACTGATAGAAGGTATGGCTATTGCAGCATATGCTATAGGCGCTACCAAATCGTATGTATATATACGGGCCGAATACCCGCTTGCATTGAAAAGATTAGAAATTGCACTTGAGCAGGCACGTGAATATGGGTTATTGGGTAAAAATATTTTTGATTCAGGTGTCGATTTTGAAATTAAGGTTAAGATGGGTGCCGGTGCATTTGTCTGCGGGGAAGAAACTGCATTAATTCATAGTATCGAAGGTAAGAGGGGGATGCCCCGGCCACGACCACCTTTCCCTGCAACTGAAGGTCTGTTTGGGAAACCCACAATTATTAATAATGTTGAAACATTAGCCAATATACCATCGATTATAGAAAAGGGTGAAGAGTGGTTTGCCTCTATCGGAACAGAAACTAGCAAAGGAACAAAGGTATTTGCTCTTTCAGGTAAGATCTCTCTTACCGGACTGGTAGAGATCCCTATGGGTACCACAGTAAGAGAGGTTATTTATGATATTGCAGGTGGAATCAGGGGAGGAAAGAAATTTAAAGCTGTTCAGATTGGTGGTCCTTCAGGTGGTTGTATTACTGAACAGAATCTGGACATCCCAATTGATTACGATTCCCTGATTGAAGTAGGAGCTATGATGGGTTCGGGCGGAATGGTAGTCATGGACGAAGATACATGCATGGTTGATGTGGCTAAATTTTTCATGGATTTTATTCAACGTGAGAGTTGTGGAAAATGTATCCCTTGCCGTGAAGGTACACGCCGGATGCTGGAGATTCTTGAAGATATAACACACAAACCGGTAAATGGAAGCTCACATCACGCTTTGAGACGTTTTAAAGGTGTTACCCAGCTTGAAAAACTTGGGAAGGTTATTAAGGAAACCTCCCTTTGTGGCCTTGGACAAACAGCACCAAATCCGGTTCTAAGCACTCTCAAGTGGTTCAGGGATGAATATGAGGAGCATATCTTTGAACGGGAATGCAGAGCTGGTGTCTGTACGGAACTTCGGACATTTACTATCGATGTGGATAAATGTACCGGTTGTACGGTGTGTGCAAAAAAATGCCCGACAGGCGCTATTATAGGTGCCAGGAAGACCCCGCATTTCATCGTTGATGATAATTGTATTTCATGCGGAACCTGTGTCCAGGTATGTAAGTTTGATGCAATAACAGTAAACTAATTAGATTCTGAACTCTCTGAAAATAAAACAAAATGAATATTACAATAGATGTTAATGGAACCAAAATGGAAGCAAAGAAGGGCGAAACGGTTCTTAACGTTCTTAACGATAATGGAATACAAGTGCCTACCCTGTGCCATATAAAGAGTATGTTTCCTACGGGAAGTTGCCGGATGTGTGTGGTAGAGGATATAATCAGTGATAAGTTAATCACTTCGTGTTCGGCAGTTGCTGAAGACGGGATGAAGATTCTGACACACTCACCAAGGGTTACTGAGGCGAGGAAAGTAATTGTTGAACTTCTGTTGTCAAACCACCCCGACGACTGTCTCTATTGTGTTAGAAACGGCAATTGTGAATTACAGGGTTTGGCGGAAGAACTATGTGTAACTGAAAGGCGCATCCAGGGCAGAAAGAATAAGCTTCCAATTGATAACTCGAGTGTGAGTATAATGAGGGATCCCGAAAAGTGTATTCTTTGTGGCAGGTGTGTACGTGTATGTGAAGAGGTTATGGGTGTCGCATGTATAGACTTTAGTAAAAGAGGTAGCCGGACTGTTGTTTCAACAGCCTTTGATAAGGGAATGAATACATCCAGTTGCGTTAATTGTGGTCAGTGTATTATGGTCTGTCCTACCGGAGCATTGACGGAACAAAATCACTTTACAGGAATCAGGGAAGCTCTGACTGACCCGTCAAAAACTGTCGTGGTCCAGTATGCTCCCGCAATTTCAGTATCAATTGCAGAGGAATTTGGTATGGAACCCGGTATTGACATTGCCGGGATAATGAATGCCGCTCTTCGAAAAATAGGGTTTGATTATGTTTTCGATACTTCGTTTGCAGCCGATCTTACCATAATGGAAGAATCAAATGAACTGATTAAGCGAATAAATGAGAACAGGAATTTACCACTGATCACCAGTTGTTGTCCTGCGTGGGTAAAGTATGCTGAAGAGTTTGTTCCTGAACTGCTGCCTAATATATCAACCTGTAAATCACCTCAACAGATGGCAGGTGCAATAATCAAGAGTTACTTTGCCAAACAGAAGAATATTAGTAAGGAGGATATTTATTCTGTATCTATTATGCCTTGTACTGCCAAGAAATTCGAAGCTCAGAGAGAAGAGATGACAAATAAGGGTATAAGCGATGTTGATGCTGTTCTTACTACCAGGGAATTTGTAAAATTTGTTAAGCTCTTCGGTATCAATATGCATGAAATTGAATCTGAAACGGCAGACTCACCACTGGGAATACGTACAACGGCCGGTAAAATTTTCGGAGCAAGTGGCGGCGTTGCAGAAGCAGCAATTAGAACTGCATATTACATGCTTACGGGAGATGAACTTGTACAATTTAAGATCCCTGAATTAAGAGGTTTTAAAGGACAGAAAGAGACCAGGTTGAAAATAGGCGATCTTGAAATTGGAGTAGCCGTGGTTAATGGCCTGGCAAATGCCAAAAAACTTTTGGATGAGATTAAAGCCGGGAGAGATGATATCCATTTTATTGAGATTATGGCATGTCCCGGAGGTTGCGTAGGTGGAGGAGGACAGCCTGTAAATATGGACGAAAAAGCTGTAAAAGAACGTATTAAATCACTCTACAGGATTGATGACACAGAATCAATTAAGGTTTCGCATAAGAATCCGGATGTTATTATTCTGTATAATGAGTTCCTGGGAAAACCACTAGGTAAGAAATCACACGAACTCCTTCATACAGGATTTAAGAAACGTGAGGTAATAATTTAGTAACAGAGGATCTTTTTAAATTTACGATGGCAAAATTTTCCGAAAATAATCCACTGGTCTATACGGTCAGGAATCTGTGTAAGGTTTGTTACACATGTGTAAGAGAGTGCCCTGTAAAAGCTATAAAAATAATCAACGGACAGGCCGAAGTCATAACAGAAAGATGCATTGCCTGTGGTAATTGTGTAATGGTATGCAGCCAGAATGCCAAGGTCTATTTCCGTTCAATAGATCTGGTGAAGGACATTATAAGATCAGAACATAAAGCAATCGCTTGTATTGCTCCAAGCTTTCCGGCAGAGTTTATTGATATACCTGATCATAAGATCCTTGTAGGGATGATCAGAAAGCTTGGATTTGATGTTGTTACTGAGGTCTCTTTCGGAGCTGACCTGGTTGGAAAGGAATATGTGAAAATATTCGATAATCCTGATACCGGTTCAGTGATCACTTCCGATTGTCCTGCAATAGTAAATTATATTAAGTACTATCATCCTGACCTGGTTAAGTCGCTGGCTCCCATATCTTCTCCCGCGATGGCAATGGCAGAGGTTGTAAGGGAAAAATACGGACAAGATTCGAAAGTAGTGTTTATCGGACCCTGTATTGCCAAAAAGGCTGAATCAGATTGTATCGATGAAGTTCTGACTTTTACTGAGCTCCGGGAGATGTTTGAGAAGGAGAATATTACTCCGGATCTGGCAGAGGGCTCCGACTTTGACCCGCCAGCTTCAGGTAAAGGAGCATTTTTTCCTGTTAATCATGGCCTCCTGAAAAGTGTTAACAAGTTTGAAGGGATAGGTAAAGGTGAGGTTATTACTGCTGAGGGAAAATCAAAGTTTATGGAAGCAATACGAAACTTTGAGGATGATATTCTTAGTAACCAACACCTTGAATTGCTATGTTGTGATGGTTGTATCCATGGCCCGGGTATGACAAAAAGAGGCAGCCAGTTTGTGAAAAGGAAGAAAATTGGTGAATATGTGACAAAAAAACTGACGGGTCTGAATATAAATGACTGGGAAAGAGATATTAATATCTTTTCCAGTATTAGTCTTGAGAGGAGTTTCAGCCAGGTTGACCAAAGAATTTCGGAACCCTCCCGTGAAAAGATCGAAGAGGTACTTATTTCAATGGGCAGGACCAGTGCAACTGATATGCTCAATTGTGGAGCGTGTGGATATGAAACGTGCGAGGACCATGCAATAGCTGTTGTGGAAGGGCTGGCCGAAACTGAAATGTGCCTGCCTTATGCCATTGAAAAATTGCATGAATCGATTAATGAACTTAATAACTCAAACAGGAAGCTGGCAGATACGCGTAAGGCTCTTATGCAATCTGAAAAGCTGGCCAGCATGGGACAGGTATCGGCTGGGATTGCCCATGAACTGAATAATCCGCTTGGCATAATAACACTTTACAGCAGTATATTAAAAGATGAGGTTGATAAAGAAAGTCAGGTTTATGAAGATATTTCAATAATCGACGAACAGGCAGAAAGATGCAGGAATATTGTTGGCGGACTGTTGAATTTTGCACGGAAAAACCAGGTGAAACTTCAGGAATGTAATATAATTGATTTTGTTGAGCATAGTATTAAGTCGCTTATCAAACCCGAAAATATTTCTGTCCATTTTATGCATGATCTGTATGATCCTATTATTAAGATCGACACTGATCAGATGATGCAGGTTCTGACTAACCTGCAGCGTAATGCGGTTGAAGCAATGTCTGATGGAGGGCAACTGACAATCGAACTAAAGCAAAAAGAAGGGAAAATGATTATTAATATTATTGATACAGGAGTCGGCATACCATCCCGTAATATTGAAAAAATCTTCACGCCGTTTTTTACCACCAAAGATCTGGGTAAGGGGACAGGCTTAGGGTTGCCGTTAGCATACGGAATAGTAAAGATGCATAAGGGAAAGATCAGCGTAAGATCTAATGACAACCCTGAGAAAGGACCAACCGGAACCATGTTTACTATTTCAATACCACATATTAAAGAATAAAGTAATATAGAAAAATAATTAAGACCATGGATAAGGAAAAGAGAACCATTTTAATTGCAGATGATGACCCGGATTACCTGGATCAATTGAAGTTTCATGTAGAGAATTTCGGATTTAGATCTATCACAGCTGACAGCCAGGAAGAGTGTGAGAGAGTAATGATGTCTGAAAAGCCAGACCTGGCTATTTTTGATTTGATGATGAATAATGATGATAGCGGCTTTATTCTTTCATATAAAATGAAGAAGCTCTATCCGGATGTTCCGATAATGATTGTAACAGCTGCCTCCTCCGTGGCCGGGATAAACTTTGAATCGGAAAATGAAACAGAAAGAAGCTGGATAAAAGCCGATAAATATCTTGCCAAAGGGATCAGACCGGATCAGTTGCACAGGGAAATCAATAAGCTACTTAAAATTTAACAAATAGCCTTTGTATGAGGGGCTTGGCGTAAACTCTATTTAACAATTTAACCATAAAGCGACATGGAAACACTAAAGGTACTTATTGTCGATGACGAGGCAGGTATAAGAACAGGGATACACAGGGTTTTGCAGAATTATACTGTTAGCTTCCCGTTCTATGAAGACGATTTTGACTTTGAAATAATAGATGCCGAAACAGGTGAAGAGGCTATATCAATTATTGATAATGACAAGGTTGACATCATATTGCTTGATAATAAACTTCCCGGCATTGAAGGCATTGAGGTTCTGGAGTATATAAACAGAATGAAAACAGATGTTGCTGTAATGATGATCACATCCCATGCGTCTATTGAGCTTGCAGTAAAAGCTACAAATAATGGAGCTTATAACTTTATTCCCAAACCATTTTCAGCACAAGATATTAAATCTGCTATTGAGAGTATAACAAAACACCTGTTTCTTAAAAGAATGACCCAGAGGATGAAGGCAGAAGCAAAACAGGTTAGATTTAAGTTCCTGTCTGTGCTGTCACATGAATTAAAATCGCCAATTAATGCTGTTGAAGGATATCTCAGGATAATGAAGGATAAACAGGCTGGAGACGATATAGGTGCTTATGAAAAGATGATTGACCGCTCACTAACCAGACTTGATGCAATGCGTGGATTAATAATGGATATGCTCGATTTTACCAAGATAGAATCCGGAACTAAAAGCAGGTCTTTGGTTGACCTTGATATTGTTGAGATTGCCAGGCTGTCGGTTGATTCAATCTATCCTGTAGCTATACAGAAAAATATAAAAATAATATCTGATTTTCCTGAGAATCTGATAACGAAAGCCGATACCGGGGAGATAGAAATTATTTTCAATAACCTTCTCTCAAATGCTGTTAAGTATAATAAAGAGAATGGTACTGTTACATTTACAATACATTGCGAAAAAGAATCTTTATTCTTTGAAGTTGAAGATACCGGTATTGGAATGAATGAAGAAGAGTGTTCAATGCTATTCAATGAGTTTACCAGGATCAAGACTGATAAGACAAAAAATATCTCCGGATCAGGTCTTGGACTGTCAATAATGAAGAGGGTGATTGATTTGAATAAGGGTAAGGTAACTGTCGGGAGTAAGCCGGATGCAGGGTCGAGATTTACCGTTGAACTGCCATTATAATTATGTGTATCGGAATTTCAAAATTATTCATTGATATACACCAAGTTATATCATTTTAATAATCATTATCGTATTAAAGGCTAAGGCTAAGGCTGAGGCTGAGGCTAAGGGATTTGACGGCTCATTGTAGACTTATTAAATTTAAATTGTCTTTTTTTTATTTATGCCCTAAACTTCTAAAACCTCTTACCTTCCTTAGCCTTAGCCTTGGAGAAAAATCAAAATTAGTAGTATAATTCCAATTATTATATTTTTTAATTAATTTGCGAAGCTATGTTATTAATTTTGTGGAAATTTATTTTAAACGGACATGTTAGATAATCTTGACTTTTCGTTATTCCTGAAGGATATCTTTGTTGATGCCGGTCTTAGTGAGAGCGCGGCAATATTCCTTCGTACACTTATCGTGGTTGTAGTAGTTGCCCTGATTAGCTGGCTTGCTAATGTGGTAACAAAATTCATAATAAACCAGGTTGTATCACGGGTTGTAAAGAGAACAAAGTTTACGTGGGACGATATTTTTCTTGAGTCGCATGTTTTCACCACACTTTCTCATTTCGCACCTGCTATTGTAATCTGGTTAATGGCCGGATGGGCTTTGGAAAGTTACCCTGCATGGCTCGATTTTGTGCGTAAGCTTACATACCTCTATATGGTTTTGGCCGGAACCATATCCCTGAATGCCTTTATTAATGCCTGGAACACTATATATGACCGGCTACATATTGCTAAACACAGACCTATTAAAGGGTATGTACAACTTTTGAAGATAATGGTTGTTTTTATAGCCATTTTGATTATTATCTCAGCGGTGTTCGATCAGGAGATTAAGGCGCTTGTTGCCGGACTGGGGGCAATGGCTGCGGTACTGATACTGGTTTTTAAGGATACAATACTTGGTTTTGTGGCAAGTGTGCAACTCTCTGCCGACAAGATGGTTAAGATTGGCGACTGGGTGAGTGTCCCTTCGAGGGAGGCCGATGGTACGGTTATAGATATTTCACTTAATACGGTTAAAGTCCAGAATTTTGATAAGACAATAATCACTGTTCCAACTTATGCTCTGGTACATGAGTCATTCCAAAACTGGGCCGGAATGGAAGAGTCGGGAGGCCGCAGGATAAAACGGTCGGTAAATATTGACATGAAGAGTGTCGGTTTCCTGTCGGCAGAGGTGAGAGACCGGCTTCTGAAAATTCAGATACTGAAGAATTATATCATAAAGAAAGAGGCTGAACTGAAGCAGCATAACGAGACTAATAAAGTTGATGATTCGGTATTGGTTAACGGCAGAAGACTTACAAATCTGGGAGTATTCAGGGCTTATGTAGAGGCATATCTTCATAATCACCCGAAGATACATGATGATATGACCTTTATCGTCAGACAGCTACAGCCATCCGAAAAAGGTCTGCCACTGGAAATTTATGTTTTTAGCAATGACCAGGATTGGGTGAACTACGAATCAATTCAGTCCGATATCTTTGACCATCTGCTGGCTGTAATACCCGAGTTTGGCCTCAGTGTATTTCAGAATCCTACAGGTGATGACTTTAAAGCAATTATTAATAAATAAATCCATATACAATGATCGATTCCGGCTTAGCAAAGAAGATAGAAGAGTATATTTCGTCAGATCTTAACGAGGAGAAGTTTGTTACTCACTCAGACCCGTTCTGGGGGAAACTTAAGGCCGCAGGTACTACATTGTGGTTAGATACAGGCGATATGGAAGAGGCGGAAGAGGTGTGGACTGCTGACATGGAGGCTCTTACTACAAATAATACTTTGATAAACAGGGTAATACAGAAGGGGATTTATGATGATTATATTAAATCATCAAGGGAGATTGTATCTTCACTAAGTGCCGGTCAGCAGATTAAAGAGCTGGCTTTTATCCTGAATGCAAGGCATGGTCTGAGGCTTGTAAACAGGTTTGGTGGTTTTGTGAGTGTTGAACTTCACACTGATACGGCACACGATATTGATGATATTGTACATTATGGATTAAGATATCATAATATTTGTCCGAAGCAGTTTATTATAAAAGTACCTTACACCGCATCAGGATTAATAGGTGCAAGGTTGTTGAGGGAAAAGGGAGTGAAGATCAATTTTACTTTAGGCTTCAGTGCAAGACAGAATGTACTTACTGCTCATGTTGCCCGGCCAAATTACCTTAATGTCTTTCTGGGCAGGATAGGAGCGTACATCGCTGACAATGACCTTGGTGATGGTGTTGGTGCAGGGGAGAAGACTGTAATTGAGACACAACGGCAAATCAGCCGTATTTTTTCTGCTTTTGGATACCCTACGAGATTAATAGCGGCAAGTTTGCGCAGCTATGATCAGCTTGATTCCCTGGCAGGAGTCGATCTTTATACTATGCCTCCCAAGGTAGCTGTGAGTGGCCGTCTGCACCTGGAGGGGAATTTTGTTTCGCGTGTTAAGGAGGAGTATCAACCGGGAGTTAATGGTGGTCTTGAAAATTGTGGTATTTCCCGGTTCTGGAGTGTTAAGGATGAACTTGAGAAAGTATCAGTTGATATCGGTGAGAACCTTCCCGGTTCGGGTGATATACTGAAACAAAAAATGAGAGATGCAGGATTTGAGGATATGTTTCCTGATCTCGATGACAGTATGTTCAAAACGCTCTCGGAAGAGGGTAAGATCCCTGTTCATGCTACATGGAAGGATATGATAAACAGTAATAAAATTGCGCCCGACACACTGCTTAACCTGGCTGGATTATTATCGTTTACCGATGATCAGGGAGCTCTTGATGCACGTATTAAAAAGATGATTACTCTTTAGAGGATCTCTGCCTTTTTATTTCATATAGAATAATTCCTGTAGCTACCGAAACATTAAGCGACGATATCACACCGGTGGTTGGTATTGTTACATGCTCGTCGGCAAGATTTGCTATTTCACTGCTGATTCCCCTCTCTTCTGCACCCATAATCAGCGCTGATGGTCCGGTTAAATCACTATTGCTTATGCTTAGGTCCGGTTTCTCTGAGGCCGCAATAATTTTTATTCCCGAATTCTTCAGAAAATCTATTGTCTTTGTAAGGCTTTTGACCCTGGAAACGGGAATGTTATGCAAGGCGCCTGCCGAAGTCTTAACAGCATCTGCATTAATTCTTGCTGAATTCTTTTCCGGAATAACAATGCAGTGAACACCCATGCACTCAGCACTTCTGGCAATGGCTCCAAAATTACGCACATCGGTAATACCATTAAGTATCAGTATCAAAGGATCTGCTCCCGACTCATATACTGACGGAAGTAAATTCTCAATATTATGATACTCAATTGCCGAGAGCCATCCAATTACTCCCTGGTGATTTTTTCTGGTGACCTGGTTTAGCCTCTCCGGGGGGACGGCCTGGTATGATATTCCTGAATCTCTTACCAGTCTGATCATTTCATGATAAAGTGATCCTTTCAAACCACGTTTTACAATTAACTTGTCAAATGATTTACCGGCATTAATGGCTTCAATAACCGGTCTTATTCCGAAAACAAAATCTGTATCGTTGCTCATATCAAAGGTTTTCAGGATTGTCGAGTCGAAAAACTATTCCTGATTTCCAGGACCTGATAGCTTGTTCCCAGTAGGTAGTAATACTTTCACTTCTCAACAGGACAAAGTTATTATTTGAAAATTGGTTTTCACGGCGGCGGAAACTGAAATAGAGATAATCATCCTCAACACGGTATCTTGTACCCCATCCCGATTTGATTACCTGTTGATGATAACCCCACTTCTCACCATCAGCTGTTTTATATACCTTGTCGGGCGGACCATAGATTATGTAGATCATACCACGTTCGGTTTTCCATCCCTCCCTGAACGAAGAGAAAAAAAAGTTTGCATAGAGCACCCTGCTATAATATATTCTGATCAGTTCCCTTGATCTTTCCACATTACCTGTGATTCCAAGCCAGAATTCATCCAGAGCTATCTTAGGGTTGGGATGAAGCAGCATCTCATCAACCGCTTCTTTATTGCTAAGATATATAAGAGGTTCTATCATGGTGAGCGGACGATTCATTCCCGGAAACCCTTTTCCGAAGTTGAATATTGTAAATCCATCAACAAGGTTACTGTCGGTCATTACATGGTATACCCCTTTTTCTGGTAACATAAAAGGCAATGTATCTGAATATGGAAAGGTTATTATACCATCTTGTTCAAGGACAAGTTCTCTCTCGGGCACAAGCATGGATGGGGGATCTGGTATGTCGTCGAATGGCTTGTAATACTTTATATAGAGTGTGTCTGCAGACCCATTAGGATAAAGTATATTAATAAATTCATTTTTATCCAGAACAGGATTAAATATCTCATATTTATTAAAATGTCCTCTGATTTTGAAATTATAACGATTATAATTATTCGATTTGTCAAATGGGACATGTCCGAGTACACTTTTGTTCCTTACTGCATCGCGTAAAACAATTTCTACCTCATATTTTGGTCCGACCGGAGCTTCTAGGGGGATATTATAGGTATAATCTCTTCTTGCTCTTTCCTGGCGAATGGAAATTCTAAAAATGCCAGTATCAACAGCTACTCTTCCCTGGCTGATATTGTATAGCTTATAAAAGAGAATCATTGATGCTTTGGGAACACCCTCACTGTTTGCTTCTGAGAAAAACAGGTCCTTTTTATTCAGTTTTACTGATAAAAGGCTGATATTATCATTTTCATGGAAGATCCTGTATCCGGGATGAATTGAATTTTTCAGAGGATTATACAGATACGACATGTCATTTGGATCGTAGGTCTCGTTTTTTACGGTGGCGCATCCATATAAAACCGCAATTGCAGATGCCAGTATGATAATATATCGTGTCGCTCTCATAGCTTGAACTTTGCAATTTAAATTTAATAAACTTTATTAAAACAGGGGCCGGATTATTCTCTTCCTTCGTTTTTCAATTCTATTTCATGAGACAACCTTTCCCAGTCTGCCATTTTTCTGTCAATATCCTCTTTCAGTGTCTCATATTCCATATATATACTTCCGTCGTCTGCAATATCTTCGGTACCTGCCGGATTACATAAAATAGTAACAAGCTCCTCTTTCCTGTTTTCAAGTATTTCAATATCCGATTCAGTGGTTGTCAGCTCTTTTTTTAGTCTCCTGAGCATTTTCTCCTTCTCCTTTCTCTGCAGGTAAACTTTCTTTGTTTCAGACATACCCTTTTCCGCTGTCTGCTTTCTTTCTGCTTTACTCTTTTTTTCCAGTTGACGAAGGGATTTAAGTCTCTTAGACTTTAAAAAATCATAAATGCCGCCTATATTCTCCTTTATCTTTTTATCTCTGAACTCATATACTTTTTCAACAAGCCCGTCAAGGAAGTCTCTGTCGTGGGATACAACAATTAGTGTGCCATCATAGAGCAGCAAAGCTTGTTTAAGGATATCCTTTGATTGCATATCAAGATGATTTGTCGGTTCATCAAGAACAAGCAGGTTATAAGGCTCAAGTAGTAATTTTATCAATGCGAGCCTTGATCTCTCTCCACCCGACAGAACTTTCACCTTTTTTTCTATGTCGTCACCCATAAAAAGAAAGGCTCCCAGGATACCCCTGATCTTTGTTCTGATATCTCCAATTGCAACATTATCGATAGTCTGAAATACTGATAGTGATTCGTCGAGAAGGTCATCCTGGTTCTGGGCAAAGTAACCGACCCTGAGATTATGACCTTTTTTGAGGGTTCCCGAGAAATCAATTTCATCCATTAAAATTCTGGAGAAGGTTGTCTTTCCTTCACCATTTTTACCAACGAAAGCTACTTTCTCTCCCCGTTGAATAATAATATCAACATTATGAAGCACACTTTTTTCGCCGTACGATTTAGATAATTTTTCGGCTTCTATAACAATGGCCCCCGACCTTGGAGCAGGTGCAAATTTGATCTTGATTGAGTCATTATCTTCCTCTTCCACCTCAATACGAGTGAGCTTGTCAAGTTGTTTTATCCTTGATTGTACCTGTACAGCCTTAGTGTTTTTATACCTGAATCTTTCAATAAATTGTTCGGTATCTTCAATCATTTTCTGCTGGTTATTGAAGGCAGCCATCTGCTGCTCTCTTCTTTCCCTGCGTAGTTCAATGTACTTGGAATAGGGTACCTTGTAATCATATATCTTACCAAGCGAAATTTCAAGGGTGCGGGAGGTTACGCTATCGATAAAAGCCCTGTCGTGAGACACCATCATAACTGCACCGGGATATGATTTAAGGAATAGCTCAAGCCACTCAATAGATTCTATATCAAGATGGTTAGTTGGCTCGTCAAGTAACAGCAGCCTGGGTTTTTGAAGTAATATCTTTGCCAGTTCAATTCTCATTCTCCATCCACCCGAGAGCTGTGATGTTGCAATATTAAATTCTTTGCGCTCAAACCCAAGGCCGGTAAGAGACTGTTCGGTCTCTGCAATATAGGAGTTGCCACCTTTTATGCGATACTCATCCTGCAGGTCATTAAGTTTGTCACATAGCACCAGATAGGACTCAGATTCGTAATCATTCCTGCTGGCAATATCAAGTGTAGCATTCTCTATCTGCTTCTCAATTCGCTTCAGTCCACCGAATGCTTTAAGTGTTTCGTTAAGCAGTGTAGTATCATCAGCAACATTCATATTTTGCGGAAGATATCCTATAGTAGTGCCTGAAGGCATAGTTATTTTGCCGGATGTTTGTTTCTGTAATCCGGTAATCAGCTTTAAAAGGGTCGTCTTACCTGCTCCGTTTTTTCCTGTTAAACCAATCCTGTCCCGTGGATTTATCAGGAAGGAAATACTATTCAGCAGTTCAAAATTGCCGTAAATAACACTTATGGAGTCAACCGATACCATTTACCTGTTTATATTGAGCTGCAAAGATAAGATAATGAAAAGATTTTTGAGCTTGCCGGATTTTATATCCCGGTTCAGATTGTCAGTAAATGGCTGTTTGCTTTTATTATTATGTCTGATTTATTATTTTTGATGTATATTTATCGTCTTTGCATGAAGGTACCGTCTATGAATGAAGAGAGGGGAAGTCTTGATTCGATTGAATTTGCCCAGGCTATGGATGACCATCTTTCAAGCCTGAGATATGCCAGGATGATCCAGCAGGCATTAATGCCGGATTCCTTGCTGCTATCAGGTATTCTGAAAGATTACTTTGTGGTCTATCTTCCGAAGGATATTGTTAGCGGTGATTTCTATTTTGCTTATCAGAATGGCGGATACATAATTATTGCAGCAGGTGATTGTACCGGTCATGGTGTGCCGGGAGCACTTTTGTCTATACTCGGAATTAGTTTTCTGAACGAGATACTCCAGATAAGGGTAGTGCCTCGTGCAAACAGGATACTCAACCAGATGAGAGAGAAGGTAATGAATGCACTGAACCAAAGGGGTGATGAACTTGAAAAAAAAGATAGTATCGATATTGCTCTCTGTGTATATGAACCATTCAGAGGGGTCCTGCAATATGCAGGAGCAAACAGATCGTTGATTTTGATCAGAGATGGCTCTCTTAAAGAGTATAAACCCGATAAAATGCCGATTGGTATAGCTCCCCTTGAAGAGGCATCATTTACCAATCACAGGATTGAAGTTGAAGAGGGGGATAATATCTACCTTTTTTCAGACGGTTATCCCGATCAGTTTGGGTGGGAGACAAACAAGAAGTTTAAGATCAACAAATTCAGGGAGCTTTTACTGTCTGTTTCAGGGTTAACCATGCAGAAGCAAAAGGAGCATATTGAGAAGACTTTTTTGGAATGGAGAGGGAAAGCTACCCAGATAGATGACGTTATTGTATTAGGATTTGAAATATAAAATAGATGAACCGAGCCCGGCGGCTGCCGGGTGAGCTCCATCTGACCATTAAAAGTAAATTACAAACAGATGAAACTAATTGCTTTTCGTATCCGGAACTTCAGGTCGATTATTGATACCGGATGGCAAAACATATCACCTGATAATATAACATGTCTTATTGGTCAGAATGAGTCAGGCAAGACTTCAGTTCTTGAAGGTTTAAGAGTTTTTCATACCGGTGAAATAAGTGAAGATGTGTTACGGAGTGACCTCTCTCTCCCGGAGGTGAGCTGTAAGTTTGAAGCTGACGGAGAGGCTTTTCTTGATAAATTAGAGGGAGCAGGTAACGATCTTGGAGAACTGGTTAAGAGCCAGAAGGATATAATTATTGTGAGATCATGGAAGGCCGATCTTAGTTCAGGATTATCAATAGGGGGGAATATCCTTGAACATCTCGAAGATATTGAAGGGGCCAGACGTAAGCATATAGAAGAGATTGAAAAAAAGGTACTGTGCCTTGATAATGACCTGGTGGCAGCCAGGGAGAAGGTGAGATCTGCCGGGAACGAAATTGAAAAAATAGAAGTTGAGCTGAGTGAAGAACCTAAAAAAGGACAGGGAATAAGGTTTTTTAAAAAGAAGGAGACTGATGCCGGCGGGAATGATGATAACAGATGGAAGAAGTTAAGAGATAATCTTAAGTCGAAAAAGAATATTTTTGAAGAGAATAGCAGGTACCTGAAAGAGAGAGAAGATCTTGTTGAGTCGGTAGAGGAATGGGATAACCTGAAGCTTAAACTGAGTGAACTCGACGAAAAACTGAAGGAGGTATCGTCAAGGCTGGAAGAGAGGCATCAAACGATGACTTTATTGTCGGGGCCATCACTGAGAGATCTTTCACTTGGCGAATGGGAGGGAGTTCTTTCTGATTATAAATCGGCAACCTTTGAGAGAGAGGAGATTATTGATAAAACCGACAGACAAATTCTTTTACTTGGATTTTTGCTTGATGGTATGAGCAGAGAAACAGCAGCAGAAAAGAGTGATGCCAGAATGAAAATGGACAAGTCGGGTTATACTCCCTGCTTGCTGGGAGATATATTTTTTGAAGATTGTCCCGTTTTTGAGATATTTGAAGACTTTGGAAGCCTCCTGCCAAACAGAATTGACCTTGAGGATATTGTTTCAGCGAATGAGGAAGTTGAAGGATACAAAGCCGCACGTAATTTTCTTACAATTGCCGATCTAAATTACTCTTTCTTTCAGCAGCCCTCTACACGAATACTTAAGCAGAAGATCGAAAATCTTAATGCCCGGATGACACTTGACTTCCAGGACTTCTGGCAGCAGTACGTGGGCAAAAAAAATAAGATCAGAATAAACTTCGAGCTCGACCATTATAGTACCAGTCATGGCGATAAGGCAGGTAAGCCATACCTTGAGTTCTGGGTAAAAGATGAGGGTGAAAGGTTATATCCCAAACAGAGGAGCAGGGGTGTAAGATGGTTTCTTTCATTCTATATGGAACTTATGGCTGCCTCAGGGAAGGATAAACACCTTGTGTTGTTGGTCGATGAGCCGGGAGTTAGCCTGCATGCACGTGCACAGGAAGATGTACTGAAAGTATTTGAGGATATAAAGAATAATATCCAGGTGATTTATACAACACATTCACCCCATCTTGTTGATATTGATAAGCTGCACAGGGTACTTGCTATCCAGAGAGATGATGTGGAAAATCATAGAAGCGCTACCACTATTCTTGATGCTGCCCGTCTGGTGAATGCATCACCCGACACACTCTCACCGCTCCAGAGTATTATGGGCAATCCTGTCGGGAATCAGGAGTTCTCGGTTGATCTTTTCAATATTATTGTAAATGATGTGGGGACCTTTTATCTTATGACCGCAGCGATAATGCTTACAGGATATAAGGGAAAGATACACTTTATTCCATCTACCGACCCGTCATCAATACCCCTGATGTGCAATATTCTTATGGGATGGGGGATGAGGTTTGCCGTATTGCTCTATAATAACGATGAAGAGCTGGAAATTGCAGATCACCTGAAAAACCTTGCCTTTTCCGATGAATTGGTGCAGGAGGATATGATAGTGGTTATGCCTGAAGGCTTTCAGAATGCCGAAGACCTTCTTTCTACCCTCGATTTCAAGAGGCATGTTCTGCATAACAGGGAAGGGATAACATTCTCTAATTCAGAGTATATTAAAGAGAAGAATCTGCCAAGGAATTTTCTTCTGAGTAAATTTCTGAGCAATGTTAAAACAGGCTCAGTCAAAAGGGGAAATCTTGATGAAGAGACCCGTGAAAATCTTGTACTGTTGCTCAATGTCCTTCAGAAGTATAAATAAGCACCACTTTTATTCAATTTGATATGTCACCTCGTCAAACCTTGCATGCTCCAGCCGAAAGAGCCGGTTCAGATCAGATAAAAAAGTCACATAAACATATAAGTGATTATGGCTATATTAAGGATGTTTTCCAGGCAATGCCTGATGTTGCAGTGATACTGAATGGTGAGAGGCAAATAGTCTTTTCAAATGATGCACTTTTAAGTCTTTTGCCTGTAAATGATATTGATGATATTCTCGGTAAAAGGCCAGGGGAGGCGGTGAATTGCATTCATTCATCTGAACATGAGGGAGGATGCGGGACATCAGAAAGCTGTCGTTATTGCGGGGCAGTTAATGCTATTCTCGAAAGTCAGCAAAAAAATGAGAAGGTCATTATGGAGTGCCGGATTGTCTCTTTTATCGAAGATGAAGAGGTGAGTTTCGATTTCAGGATTACTGCTAATCCGTTTACAATTGATGGAGAATCATATACAATGGTTTTTATGCATGACATCAGTAGCGAGAAACGCAGAATTGCGCTTGAGAGGATATTTTTCCACGATATTATTAATACTGCTGGCGGAATACAAGGCTTTGTTGGTTTTCTGGATAAGGTTGAAGATCCGGAAATCATGAAAAAATACGTTAAGGTTGTTGATCAGCTTAGCCATGATCTTATCGATGAAATCCAGGCGCAAAGATCTCTTATCCTGGCTGAGAGTGGCGAACTTCAGGTTAGTGAAACAGAATTGAATACTCTGGATATTCTTGAAACGGTTAAAGATACGGTGTCATATCATGTAGTTGCTGCAGAAAAGGAGATAGTGGTTAGTGACCAGACATCAAACTCTACCATTATCAGCGATAGTGTTCTGTTAAAAAGAGTATTGATCAATATGACAAAGAATGCTCTTGAAGCAACCGATGATAAAGGGCAGGTAATAATTGGATGTTCCCGTGGTAGTGAAGGCATTACATTTTTTGTTCATAATGATCATTTTATGACAAGGGAAGTACAGCTACAGGTATTTAAAAGATCTTTTTCTACCAAAGGCACAGGCAGGGGTCTTGGTACTTACAGTATAAAACTACTTACTGAGAAGTATCTTAAAGGTAAGGTCTGGTTTGAAACCGTGGAGGATACCGGCACAACATTTTTTGCTCAGCTACCCTGCCAAAGCTAATCCGTCTTCTCAATTACTTGTCATTGGCAGCACCAAAGGTGCGCTTGCCTCTTGAATTTACGAGGCTTACGTTTGGTTTAGTGACTTTATTTTAAAAGAATTTTTTTCTAAATTTGCCATTCCAGACACACGCTGTACATAGAAACGACAACTCAATAAAATGGAAAAAAAAATAGCATTAGTATTATCCGGTGGAGGAGCAAGGGGGATTGCCCACATTGGGGTAATTGAAGAACTTGAAAAACAAGGTTTTGAAATTAAATCTATTTCAGGCACTTCTATGGGGGCTCTGATTGGTGGTATTTATGCTACTGGAAAAATACAAGAGTATAAAAGTTGGATATACACATTAAACAAATTAGAAGTCTTTAACCTTGTCGATTTTAACATTGGTATACAAGGACTTGTTAAAGGAGATAGAGTATTTAATAAAATGAAAGAGTTTATTCCTGATAAGAATATTGAAGACTTAGAAATACCTTATGCTGCCGTAGCCGCTGATATTATAAATAACAAAGAAGTAGTTTTTACAGAGGGAAGTATTTATAATGCCATTAGAGCATCCGTTGCAATTCCTACGGTATTTACGCCTGTTAAAACAGACGAAGGATTATTGGTAGATGGTGGAATTGTAAATAATATCCCTGTCAACCGTGTAAAAAGAACTCCTGATGATATTTTAGTTGTTGTAAATGTTAATGCACATATTCCTGTTTATAAACCTAAAATATCAGAAAAAGAACGCGACAAAAAGGAGTCGG
>JAUVKT010000129.1 GCA_030596125.1 Bacteroidales bacterium
AAACTATCTGTTGTTTTGCTTCAGGCAATAAAGGAGCAGCAGGATATTATAGATCAGCAACAGAACCAACTGAATGACCTTGAGCAAAAAGTAGAGATTCTGATGTCAGCCAAAGGTGAGAATTAATTCCAGGCAGACAAGGATGTTTTTGCAGACTTTCTCAGGCACTTTTTCTGTATTGCCAGATTGCAAGTGATATCGTGGAGATGGCTATTAATGTAATGCCCCTGATCTCGGGCAATATATCATGAATATCAGACCCTTTCAGCATCACCATCCTGATAACCCGCATAAAGTAAGCTGTAGGGTTGATCGTATTAAATTTCTGGGCCCAGAGTGGCATACTCTCAACAGGAGTAAATATACCGCTCATTAGGACGAATATCATCAAAACAAAATAGACAACAAAGAGGTATTGTTGCTGGGAAGAAGAGATTGTTGAAAAAAAGAGGGCCAGTCCGAGTATGGCAACAAGAAAGATAGTGGCATAACCAAACAGCAGAAGCAGACTGCCTGAAAAGGGAATATTAAAGAATACCTTTCCAAGGGCGAGACCGAATGCAAAATCGATAATACCAATAATAAGAAACGGAACAAGCTTGGCTGTAATAAACTGGTATTTCTTTATCGGAGAGACGTTTAGTTGTTCAATAGTGCCCGTCTCTTTCTCTTTTACAACATTCATACCGGCGAGAAGTAACCCGATGGCAGTTACAAGTATAACAAGTATCCCGGGAAGCAGGTAGAAACGATAATCGAGTGTTGGATTATACCAGAAACGGTTATCTATATTGATAGAGAGAGTGGGTGTAACAGGCTTGAAATCAATACTGTTCATTACAAGCCGGGTATTGTAATCTCTTAAAACTCCGTTAAGGTATATCCACGACAGTTGCGCCGATGTCGCATTTATTGCATTTACAAGGATCATTACTTTTGCCCTGTTTTCAGTTATTAGGTCGTGGCTGAAGTTTTCAGGGATCTTAAGAACTACATCATAACTGTTGTTGTGGAGAAGATTATCTGCCTCCTCGTCACTGAAAGTTGTATTGGTAATTTGAAAAAAACTCTGATCCCTGCAATGACGAGATAATATCTCTTGATTCAACCGACATCTCTCTGTCAATAATGCACAGGCGTATATTTTTTATCTCAAAAGTCACTGCCGGAACCAGAATAAGCAACTGGATTATGGGCATTGCAAATATCGCTTTGGAAATAAACCTGTTCCGGAATATCTGGATAAACTCTTTTCTTATAAGGTATAATATTGTCCTCATTTATTAATTAATAGTTATTGTTGACGAACCTTAAAATTCTTAACACTGAATGCTATCAGGAAGATGGTCATTCCAAATAAAATCAGAGTCTCCTTCCAGATAAATGCCAGTCCGGTTCCCTTTATCAATATATTTTTTAATATTACAATAAACCATCTCGGCGGGATGATCATACTGAGGTAGTTATAAACTTCAGGCATATATTCAATCGGAAAAATAAATCCCGAAAGCAAGATAGTAGGCATCATAAGTCCGAGAAGTGAGATAAACATGGCTTGTTGTGTAGTTTTAGACAGAGTTGAGATCATTATACCGAGAGAGAGCGCAAGTACTATATATAATATTGTTTCAAGAAGCAGTAATACCATACTTCCCTGTACCGGCAGGTGAAAGACTATCCATGAAAGAAAAAGAATGACAAGCATGACAAGCAGGCTTAACAGCAGGTAAGGCGCTACTTTGCCAAGAATGATATGAATTGGTCTCAGGGGAGAGACAAGTAAAACTTCCATTGTGCCATTTTCTTTTTCCCTGGTGATTGTTATTGAAGTCATCAGAGCACAAACCAATACCAGGATAATTGTTATAGTACCGGGAACAAACATGAACTGACTTTCAAGGTTGGGGTTATAATACATCTTAACTTCAGGCTCTATTGACATAATTCCACTGTTTTGGATATTACTGTTCTCTGACACCCATGTGGAGATAATTGATTTTGTGTATCCTGTTACAAGGTTGGCTACATTTGGTTCAGACCCGTCTGCTATAATTAACAGATCAGCTACTCCCTCTTTTTGAAGCCGTTCACCAAAGCCATTTTCAAATATTATTACCTGCCTTATTACTCCCTTTTTAAAAGCTTCATCAATCTCTTTTTCAGACTGAAGCCTCTCTTTGAGTACGAAAAAATCTGACGACTCAATCCTTGAAGTTATTTCGGTAGTAATTTCATCATTTGAGAGGTCCAGAACTGCTATGCCTGCATTCTGAATATCTGTACTTACAGCATAACCGAAAATAAAAATTTGTGATGCCGGTATTCCGAACAGTATTATTAACGTACGTACATCCCTGAATATATGAAGGAACTCTTTTTTTACAAACCCGATAAATATTTTCATGATTCCGGTTCTTTAACCTCTTGCGATCTTAACAAAGAGATCTTCTACTGTTTTTGTTTTATACCTCTTCTTTAGTTCGGAAGGCGTATCCAGTGCGACTATTTTACCTTCGTCCATAATTGATATTCTGTCGCAATATTCTGCTTCATCCATATAGTGCGTTGTGACAAAAAGTGTAACTCCTTTTGAAGCAGTTTCATAAATCATCTCCCAGAACTGCCTTCTGGTGAAGGGATCTACACCACCTGTTGGTTCGTCCAAGAATACAATTTCAGGGTTGTGCAGGAGTGCAACCGAAAAGGCAAGCTTCTGTCTCATGCCAGGGGGGAGATCTCCGATAAGTCGTTTTCTGTATTGTTCGAATTTAAGTCTGTTAAGAAGAGAGTCAGACCGCTGCAGTATCTCTCTTTTACTCAGTCCGTATATACCCCCATATAGTCTTATATTCTCTTCAGCAGTAAGGTCTTCGTAAAGTGAAAATTTCTGACACATATAGCCGATCCGTTTTTTTACCTGCTCGGCCTGTTTTGTAACATCAAATCCTGCAACTGATACTTTACCTGATGTAAGCGGGGAGAGACCGACCAGTATTCGGATTGTTGTTGTTTTTCCTGCACCGTTAGCGCCTAAAAAACCAAATATTTCTCCCCTTTTCACCTCAAAACTGAGATTGTCATTTGCTATAAATGATCCGAATTTTTTAACAAGGTTCTCAACCTCAACTACATTTTCATTCATAATCCGGCGGGTTTCATCAGGTTCAGAAATGTATCTTCTATGCCGGGAATAATTTCTGTGATGCAGGCATCTGAAATACCACTGTCTGAAAGATGTTTAACCAGTTCACTTTCCCTGTCCACACTCTTAAAAGTTATATGTATTGAGTCTCCAAAGGGATACACAGTGTCAATCTCACTGTACTCCTTTAACTTTTGGATAAGGTTGAATCTGTTTTTTGCTGTAACGGCAAAAAGATTCCTGTCAAAACTTTTTGTTATTGCACCGGGTGTGTCTGTTTTCATAATTTTACCTGATTGCAGAAGGGCAATCCTGTCGCATCTGTCTGCCTCATCCATATAGGGAGTTGAAACCACAATAGTAATATCCTCTTTTTGCAGCTTTTTTAGCATCTCCCAGAACTCGGTCCGCGATACAGCATCAACTCCGGTAGTGGGTTCATCAAGCACTATCAGTTTCGGAGCATGAATCAAGGCACAACTCAGAGCAAGTTTTTGTTTCATTCCTCCCGACAATTTTCCTGCCTGCCTTTTTTTGAATGGCTCTATATGAGAGTAAATATCCCTGATCAGGTGGTAATTCTCCTTCACCGTAGTGCCAAAAATGGTAGCGTAGAAATTCAGATTTTCTTCAACCGTAAGGTCGGCATAAAGGCTGAAACGACCGGGCATATAACCAATCCGTTTGCGTAGTTCACGGTAATCCTTGACGGTATCATATTCCATTACCTGCATATCTCCACTGTCGGGAATAAGCAGAGTGGTAATTATCCTGAAAAGGCTGGTTTTTCCTGCACCGTCGGGACCAATAAAACCAAACAGTTCAGCCCGGTTAATATCAAAGCTGATACTGTCAAGAGCCGTTACTCCATTATAACTTTTGCTTATATTCCGGGCTTTAATCATTAATTAACCGGATCAGAAAAGTTAAAAATCACCTCACCGGGCATTCCGCTTTTGATTGACCCTTCGTTAACAACCTCAATTGTTACTGCATATACCATACTTACCCTCTCTTCTTTAGTCTGAATTATCTTTGGAGTGAACTCTGCCTTATTGGATATTTTCGTTATTGTGCCCTCAAAAATCTGATATTCATCTTTTCTCCTGTCGATCCTCACTTCGCAATTTTCACCGATTTTTATTTCAGAAAGCATAGCTCCGCTTACGTAAACTTTCAGTTTCATAACCGACAGGTCAGCGATCTTAACTACCGGTCTGCCTGCAGCTGTAGTTTCGCCCTCTTCTCCATATTTCTGAATAACGGTCCCGGGGGAGGGGGCTATTATGTAACATCTGCTGAGCTGTTCATTTAGCTGAGCCTTTTTTGTTCCGAGCACTGCCAATTCACTTCTTACCGATAGCTTCTGTGCAGAGTTTGCGTTAATCTGTCGCTCCAGCACCTCTACCTGTCCGGTGAGATCATCAAGTTGTTTCCGGGTTGCTGCATCATCATCGATCATATTTTCAACCCTTTTAATATTTACTGTAAGATTTTTGATCTGCTGCCTTATTATTTCTGATTGGGCATCTATTGAGTTTATCCGGCTGTTAATGCTTTTGGCTGTTGCACTGAGTTCATTTAGCTGCAGTGTAAATAATGTAGTATCCGTAACAGCAATGAGTTCACCTGTGATCAGGCTCTTGCCTTCATTTACAGGAAAATGGATAAACCTGCCATTTGTTTCCGATGAAATTATTATTTCTGTAGCTTCATAATTACCCCAGGCGTCAGCTTCTCTGTCTTTATTTGAACAGGAAATAAAGAGAAAGGGTATTATCAGAAAGGATAGATTCTTTTTCATATGCTTATTATTTATTTTTAATGATCATATTTAGCTCACCGTGATTTCTTTTCGGGACTCGGTTCATATCGTTAAGTATTATTTGATCTCGTTACCGGCAATATTAAGATATTCCACTTTGGCTTTTGCACAACTGATAAGGTGGATATGGTGAGATAGCATTGCTTCTTTTTCTTTATTCAGAATTGACATATACTCAGTAGATGTAATAGTGCCATTACGAAACTGTGATTCGCTTGATTTTGTGATGGATCTTCTGAGGTCGATTAGCTGTTTA
>JAUVKT010000070.1 GCA_030596125.1 Bacteroidales bacterium
TAACCGTCGTCCGTAATAAAGATGATCATATTCAACTCCATCGAAATCTACAATACCCGGCAACACGCCCCATTGGCTAAAACCATATTTCTTTAATAAAGCTATACTTGGGTCGTTATTCCCGATTAATATTGCTATCAGGTATCGAATATTTAAATCCAGAGCTATTCTTAGGGCATACTCCATCAGTGATGACCCGATGCCACGTTTCAGATGATCTTTATGAACAAAATAACTAATTTCAGCTGCATATCTTAAGGCATACCTTCTTCCTCTGTACGCAGTAAAATATGCATAACCGAGCACTTTCCCAGACTCCTCTGCTATAAAAAGCGGATATTTTTCAGGATCATGGGACCAGTACCAGTTCAATCTCTCCTCATTACTGAGGGGAACTGTATCGGCAGTTGCCCTTCGGGTTGCTATAGCCTGATTATATATCTCATCTATAGCACTTAGATCATCTTTGGTAGCAATTCTTATAATCATCTGTTTCGCAAATTACATTATATATTAATCAATATTTCTTCAATAATGTCACCATCTTCAATAATATCACCCCTTCTGTTGGAAACCTGAAACCTGGAACCCGGAACCTGAAACCTTCCCTATGCCTTTCGCCGTTTGTCGTTTGTCGTTCTTCATCCATCATCCCACAACTCCATCTGCTCAGTGCCTGGTCTGTTATCGCCCAGGTTAGATATTGTTACACCCAATAATCTAATCTTTTTACGATGAAAATCAATACTCTCCCTGATCCTTGTCACTTCTGCATGGAGAGTTTTAAAATCATGTATCTTTTTTTCAAGAGTAAAGCTTCTTGTAACCACGGTAAAATCATCAAACTTAACTTTTACCGTTAAAGTACGACCACTTTTGCCATGCTTTTCGACCCTCGACCATAACTCTTTTTCAATATTGTATAATTCAGCAATTATCTGAAACCGGGTTGTCAGATCATTTTCAAAAGTAAGTTCGGCACCAACAGATTTTCTCTCCCTGCCGGGGTCAACCGGACGATTGTCAATCCCCCTGCAGATATCAAAATAAAAAATACCAGCCTTACCAAAATTCCGTACTAAAAAATTTCTGGATACTTTTTGCAGATCGGCACCGGTATGGATACCATACAGGTGCATTTTCGAAGCCGTTACTTTTCCAACGCCAAAAAATTTATCAATTGGCATTCCTGATAAAAAATTATCAGCATCATTTTCATCGATTAAAAACAGGCCATCAGGTTTGTCCTGGTCTGATGCAATTTTAGCAAAGAATTTATTAAACGAAATACCGGCTGAAGCTATTAGTCCGGTTTTACTTTTTACGCTCTCTTTTATCTCAACCGCTATAACTGCTGCCCGGGAGATCGTTTCCGCAGAAGAGGATACATCGAGAAATGCCTCATCAACCGATAATGGTTCAACAACATCCGTAAAGGAGTGAAAAATATCAAATATCTTACCCGATACCTCCTTATATCGTCCCATCCTCCCCTTTACAAACATAAGATTGTCACACAATCTCATTGCGACACTACTTGGCATAGCCGATCTCACTCCAAACTTCCTGGCCTCATAGCTGGCTGCAGCAATCACTCCCCGGGCGGAAGGAGAACCTACTACAACAGGTTTCCCCCTCAGATCAGGATTGTCATTCTGCTCAACTGATGCAAAAAATGCATCCATGTCAATATGAATTATCTGTCTCGTCAACGAAAAAAATAATTATGCAATTAAGAAATATTGTAAAAAGATAAAAACAGGTTTTGATTTTACCATAAACTTAACCATTATTGCAGGATATTCTAATCTGAACTAAATGACGGGAAGGAAAAAAATAGTTGAAAGGGTGTTTGCTCTTCTGCTCAATCAACACCGTATGTGGGGAACAGTTCTTGTCCCCTATATTATTATAAGAGAGGAAAACAGCCAATATTACATACCAGAGGAATGCCTGTCTCCATACGCTTCCCCCGAAACTACCGAATCCCTGCCAGAGGAAGCAAACGATGTAATTGAACTCATAAATACTTACTCAAATCGCAACCTTCATCGTCTTTTTTCGAGAGAGAAAAATGTTGTTGAGTTTCTTGGAAAAGTAGATGAAGAGAGGTTCAATAAGCATATTAAACCATTTATTGAAGGGAAATTATATAAGAGTTTTGAGATAATAAAAGCCTTTAATATACCCGTGTACAGGCAAAAAACCAAGACAAGTAATCTACATGAGGAGGATAAATTAATCATATCCGGTATCAATGTAACTCCTGTATTCTATTTTGAGAAAGGCGAAAACGAGAGTTCATACTACCTCAAACTATTTGTAAACGGGGATGAAATAGATCTGAAAAACATTGAGATCGAGATATTATCAAACTCCCCTGCTGTTATAAGATATGAGAATAAGATTTTTTTAATTGATAACATAGAGGGGAATAAACTGAGACCCTTTTTTATAAAAGACCGGATAATAATACCGGCTCATCTAAGTAAAAAATATTTTTCCGGATTTGTGCTTAACACGGTCAACAACAACAAGGTAGTGGCATCAGGTTTTAATATCGTTGAGACTGATCCGGTAAAAAAGCCGGTGCTCTATATTGAATATGGAATATGGAACATCCCTGTTCTGATATTAAAATACATATATCAGGATATTGAAATTCTCCCTTCCTCAAATGAAAGATCTTTTACAACCCTTAAAGTAAAAAACGGGAAATATACTTACTACAGTTTTACAAGGGATTATATCTGGGAAGAGGTGTGCAGGCAGCAATTAGCAGAAATTGGTTTTTATTCTGACGATAAAACAAACTTTACAACAATATCTTCAGAAGGAGGTCTGCAACAGGAACTATACAGCCTTATAGAAGCAGTGAACACTAACTATGACGAACTGATACAGGCAGGATTTGAGATCAGGGCAGGGTCAATCGACAATAACTATAATATAAAGGAGATAAAACTCACTATTAACTATGAAGTTGATAATGATTGGTTTGATCTGAGGGCAACAGTAACTGTTGGGAATTTCAACATCCCGTTTATAAACTTCAGAACCAATATTCTTGAGGGTAACAGAGAATACAAGTTGCCAGACGGGCAAATAATGATATTACCGGATGAATGGTTCATAAAATATAAAAACCTGTTCGAATTTGGAGTAAAAGACAAAGATAGCCTCCGCATTAACAAACAGCATTTCGGTCTTCTTAATGAAGCATTTGATGAAGAGGAATGCATGACATGCCATACGCTTGAGAAACTTGTTCTTCCTGATAAGATTCCAGGGGTAAAAATTCCTGAAGGCATAATAGCAGATATCAGAACCTACCAGGCAGAAGGACTGAACTGGTTAGTGCTTTTACAGAATAATAATCTGGGAGGTTGTCTGGCCGATGACATGGGACTGGGAAAAACTTTACAAACTCTATTATTGCTACAATTTAATAAGGAATCTTCTCCTGAAGAACCGGAAGTGAATTCAGACTTTAACCCCACCCTCTTCAACGAAACTGCAATAAGACACACTTCTCTTCTGATTGTTCCGGCTTCACTCGTGTACAACTGGAGAAACGAGATCAAGAAGTTCAGTCCGGGTCTGAATACCTATTGTTATAAGGGCAATAACAGAAGAAAATCTGTTTCATATTTTCCGGAATTTGATATTATATTATCGAGTTACCATACCATAAGGCAGGATGTTGACATTATTGAAAATTTCAAATTCCACTACATTATCCTTGACGAAAGCCAGGTAATAAAGAATCCGGCTTCTCAGCTGTATAAAACCGTAATAAGATTAAAGTCCGCTCATAAACTTGTACTTACAGGCACACCTGTTGAAAATTCACTTACAGACCTTTGGACACAACTCAACTTTGTGAATCCCGGGCTGTTAGGTAATATTTCATACTTTAAGAAAGAATTTGCCAAACCGATTGAAAAAGAGAATTCTGCCGACAAAGAAGTTAAACTTCAAAAAATCATTAAGCCATTTATTCTCCGGCGCACCAAACAGCAGGTAGCACGCGATCTGCCACCTGTTACTGAACAGACAGTTTATTGCGATATGACAGAAGAACAGCAAAAAATGTATGAGGAAGAAAAGTCTGTAGTTCGTAATTCAATTATGGAAAATATTGAAACACTGGGAATAGAAAAATCAGCCATAATTGTTTTGCAGGGGCTTATGAAATTACGTCAGATATCAAATCATCCTGTACTTGCTGATGCAGATTATATACACTCATCAGGGAAATTCGAAAATGTTCTCCAGGATATTGACAATGTTGTAGCCGAAGGTCATAAAATACTTATCTTTTCATCATTTGTAAAACATCTGAATCTTTTTCCAGGATATTTTAAGGAGCAAAACATAAAATATTCCATTCTTACCGGTAGCAGCATCAACAGGGAAAAGATTGTTACCGGTTTCCAGGATGATCCCACAAACAAGGTATTTCTGATATCACTCAAAGCAGGTGGTGTTGGATTGAATCTGACATCTGCCGACTATGTATTTATCCTTGACCCATGGTGGAACCCTGCTACAGAGATGCAGGCTCTCAACCGCGCTCACAGGATCGGACAGGACAAGAGTGTTTTTGTTTACAAGTATATATCATCAGATACAATAGAGGAAAAAATTGTCAGGTTACAGGATAGAAAATCAAAACTTGCTGAGACTTTCATTAAATCAAGCAACCCTCTTAAAGAGATGAATATCAATGACATGATTGACCTTATTTGATCATCCAATAAATATGTATCTTTGATCCCTTATTTATCAATTACACGATTAAACGATTACACGATTAAACAATCCTAAACAATACTATGACTGATTATTCTGAACACCCGTTAAATAACAGAACAGATATTGACAGTGCCGTAAATGCAGGATGGCAATTTTATAAGAAATATTTTATCCCCCTGTACGCTATTTCACTTGTAACAGCTTTTATCGGAGCTACCTTTACTTCCGGTATGGACATTAGCAGTCTGCAAACAACAACCGACCCCCAGGAATTGATTGCCATTATGAAATCGATGCTGGGAAACTCATTGATTATCTCACTTGTTTCAATCTTCATCAATGTTCTGCTCCAGTATTTTATTATAATGAAACCTGTTGATCCTGATTATAATTTTATCTCTTCGGTCGGGCACATACTTACACGTATCTATTTCCCTCTTTTAATAGTTTACATAGTATTATCCATATTTGCGATGGTCGCATTTATTTTTGGCACACTCTTGTTATTTGTCGGCCTTCTGTTTGCCATTCCCTATGTTATACTATTTTTTGCTCTCACAGTACCCGTCATGATCATAGAAAAGAGAAGTATTGGAGAAACAATCACACGCCTGATCAAGCTGGTGCACATGAAATTCTGGCCCAATATGGGGTGGATAAGTGTATATATTCTGTTTGCCATGATCTTCTCATTAATTGTTGGCGCCCTTGTCATGATTCCTTTCAGCGGAAGTCTTTTCAAATCGATAATGAATCCTGATGCAACGCAAATGTTAGAATTTGCCAGTAATCCTTCATTTATTATTTTAAGCTCCCTTACCGGTGCCATAACAACACCTCTGCTCCCGATACTTGCTCTGCTGTTATATTTTCATAACCGTTCAGCAGAAGGAGGAAATACCGTTTCTACGGAATTTTATGATAAAGGAGACTCAAATCCTGATGAAATATCATCCGGAGACAACAACGAATCAGAACCATTCACTCCCACAGTAGACGATCTGCATCCGTAAAATGAAAGGGGCGTCTCTAAGTGAAACGCCCCACGCTTTAGTTGTGTCTGGCAGGAACCTAATTTCTTATCCGTTCTATGTATTGGGTATGTAAGAGTTCATGTGCTTTATGACTGTTGGGTTCACCAAGAAAATCCTTATAAACCGCTATGATTTCAGGATTATCATGGGATTTTCGCAATTTCATTTCCATATCTTCAGCGTAGATAGCATCAACCCTTTTCTGTCTGATAGTATTATTGGTAGGTATTGGTTGTCCGCCTCCGCCGATGCATCCTCCAGGACAGGCCATAATTTCAATAAAGTGGTAACTGGCTTCACCGCTAACCACTTTTGATATTAATTTATCTGCATTGGTCAAACCATGTGCTATTGCTACCTGCAACTCCACTCCCTCAAGAAAAGCCCACTCCTTCTTGCATCCTTCGATCTTCAAACTAGCCTCCTTCACTCCTTCAAGTCCTCTTACCGGCACAATATTGAGATCCTTAAACGGCACTTCCTTGCCCGTAACAATTTCATATGCAGTTCTTAATGCTGCTTCCATTACACCACCTGTAGCTCCGAAAATAACGCCTGCACCCGTTGAGGTGCCCATTATTGAATCATAATTATCAGTTTCGAGAGCCCGGAAGTCAATTCCACTCTGTCGTATCATTATTGCAAGTTCCCGTGTAGTCAGAACAAAATCAACATCCTTATAACCACTGGCTCGCATCTCAGGCCGGTTAGCCTCAAACTTTTTAGCTGTACATGGCATAATTGAAACAGATACAATATCTGCAGGATTGAGTTTGCGCTTTCCTGCATAATAAGTTTTTGCCAGGACGCCAAACATCTGCTGAGGCGATTTACATGTAGAAAGGTGCGGTATTAACCCCGGTTTTTTATGCTCGATAAATTTTATCCATCCGGGAGAGCATGATGTAAAGAGAGGCAACGCCGTCTCTTTGTCTCCGTCAACAAGTACCTTTTTAAGCCTGGTCAGTAATTCTGTTCCCTCTTCCATAATAGTAAGGTCGGCAGAAAAGTCTGTATCAAGTACAGAATCAAAACCTATCTGCCTGAGAGCAGTAACCAGCTTACCGGTTACCCTTTCTCCAGGGTCATATCCAAGATCCTCACCCAGGGCCACCCTTACAGCAGGAGCTGTCTGTACAACAACGTGTTTACCTTGATTATAAATCGCATCCCAAACCTGTTCAATCTGGGTCTTTTCAGTCAGAGCCCCTGTTGGGCAGCGTATAATGCATTGACCACAGTTAGTACAAACAACATGGCTCAATGGTCTATCGTGGAATGTTGATATCTTCTGATTACAGCCCTTCCCGCTTACAGCAAGCGCCGAAACCTTTTGCAATTCGGCACAGGTTCTTACACATCGCTGGCAACGAATACATTTACTATCATCCTTGACAATAGATGCTGAGGTTTGGTCGATCATAATCTCGTGATCCTTAATCAGATTAATGAACAGATGATCTCCGTATGAATATGCGTTAGCCAGGGTTTGCAGTTCACAATTCTGGTTCCTGTAACACTTGGTACAATCAGCACGGTGCTCAGAGAGTAAAAGTTCTACTATATGCTTTCGCGCATTCCTGACCTTAAGTGAGTTGGTAAGGATCTCCATACCTTCGGTAGCCGGGTGTGCACATGAAGCAATAAGGGCCCTTGCCCCTTTCTGTTCAACAACACATACCCTGCAGTTACCTACAACACAAAGATCATCATGATTGCAGAGGGTTGGAATATGAATATTCAGCTTTTCTGCCGCCTTCAGAACAGTCGATCCTTCCGGAACAGATACCGGTTTGCTATTAATAGTAAGATTTATCATTTTTTTCATTTTCATTTTCTTTTCAGCATTAATAAATGATCTCCTCCCTGAAGTTCTCTAAAATTGAGTTAAAAGCATTGCCAACTGACTGACCCAATCCGCATTTTGAGGCGACCTTCATTGTATCAGCCAATTTTGCCAGTTCATTCAGGTAAGAAGATTTCATATCACCCTTTTTCACAGCCTCAACACCCAGCAAAAGCTGCTGACATCCCACACGACATGGAGTACAATTTCCACACGACTCCTCATTAAAAAAGTCAAGATAATTATGTAGTACATTATACATCGAACGGGTACTGTTAAACAATTTCACAGACCCTCCTGTCGGCACGCCTTCAAAACCTATAATAGTGCTGGCAAAAAGCTTTCTCGGCACACAGAGTCCCGATGCCCCTCCAACCTGAACAGCCTTTGTGTCACCATCTCCGAACTCATTTACAAATTCAAGAACAGACATACCCAGCTCAAGCTCATAAATACCGGGGTTTGGCGTATCACCTGAAACTGAAAACACCTTTGCTCCGGTGGAGAACCTGGTTCCGTGACTCTTATATTTCGCTGACCCATAGTTTACTATAATAACAATGTTAACGAGGGTCTCAACATTATTAATTACCGTAGGTTTTCCAAACAGGCCATTTTGAGTAGGATAAGGTGGCTTATTTCTTGGTTCACCGCGGTAACCTTCTATAGATTCAAAAAGAGCACTCTCCTCTCCACAAATATAGGCGCCACTGCCAAGTTTATATTCAATCTGAAAGTTATATCCAATATCCTTTATGAGAGTATGAAAACCATCCAGCTCCATCATAAGCTGTGGTATAAGGAATTTATATTCAGCCCTTAGGTAAACGACACCCTTTTTTGCTCCAATAGCTTTCCCTGCAATAGCCATCCCGCTGTAAACTTTGTAAGCAACCCTGTCGAGTATCTCCCTGTCTTTAAAAGTGCCAGGTTCTCCCTCATCAGCATTGCACACGATATATTTCTCCTTGCTCTTCTCTCCTGCAGCAAATTTCCACTTCATCCCTGTCGGGAATCCGGCACCTCCCCTTCCTTTCAGACCCGATTCAATTACCTCATTGATTATATCATCATTTGACATTTTGAATGCCTTTGTGAGTATCACACGCGGGTCAACATGCTCAAAAATGAGATCTACCTTGTTCAATTTTTTTGTTTCCATAATCAAGTCTGTTTATTGATGCATATATTCCTTTATGATCTTCACCAGTTTCTCCCTTGTGAGATCCGTATATGGAGTATCATTTATAAGTATTGCAGGAGCCTTATGGCACCATCCGATACAATTAGTCTCAAGAATAGTGAATTTGTCATTTAATGTGGTCTCCCCCACATTTATCCTAAGCATTTCCTGCAATACTTCAATTATCTCATTTTTCCCTTTCATGGCACAGGTGATGGTTTTACAAACCCTTATCACATACTTACCTCTCGGCTCTGTATCAAGAAAAGTATAAAAAGAGGCGGTTCCGTAAACTTCAGCTGCTGACAGGTCAAGTTCCTTGGCAACCTCCACCATGGCTTCATCTGTTAGATAGTTATGCTGCGCTACAACCCCCTGAAGTATTGGCATCAATGCTTCACGGGCCCGTCCATGCTGCTTTACTAGATCCTTGACCAGGTTATCAATCTGATACATAATAGTCTGTTTTTATTAATAAAAAATATCATTTCTTCCAGCTGTTAAAAATATAACAGCTAAACAAACAAAAAACCAGCAAAAATCATGTTTTAGTAATTTAAATTTATTCTAAAGAAGACGGGAGAGGGGAAGAAACGACAAACGACCCGCTTTCTCCGGCGATTGCCGGATTCAGCGGACAAAGCAAACGGCGAAAGGCGAAGAGGAGAGGGGGAGAGAGTATGGAGTATGGAGTACGAAGTATGGAGTATGGAGTATGGAGTATGAATAGAGACAAACATTTGACATTTGACGTCTGACATTTGACCTTTCGCCCTATGCCTTACGCCTCTCTTTACATCTTAGAATTTAATTAATTAATTTCTTTCCGTGTACGTACACGGAAAGAAATTATTTATATCTTTACACACATATTCAATTTGTTCTATTATCAAAAAAAGAGTCGGCATAAAAGAGATAGCCATTAAGGCAGGAGTATCGATAGGGACAATCGACCGGGTACTCCATAACAGATCCGGCGTTTCTGAAAAAACAAGAAAAAAAGTACTCTCAATAATTGAAGATTTTGGATATATCCCAAATGAAATAGCACGCTCTCTCGCAACAGGAAGAAAATTCAGGTTTGCTTCAATACTGCCCTCATCTTCAAAATGGAACAGTTACTGGGACAAACCGCTTAAAGGAATAATCAGGGCTGAAGAGGAGATGTCAGAATATGGCATTAATTCAGAGAACTTTTTTTTTAATATTAATAACCCTGAGAGTTTTGTTAAAGTTTCAGCAAAAGTGTTGAATACAAAACCCGATGGAGTACTTCTTGCTCCTGTGCACACCTCCCAGGCAAATATATTTGTAAAAGAGTGTAATAAGAATGGTATTGAGGTGATCCTGATTGATTCCAATATCAATTCAGAAGCTTGTGCTTCATGTATAGGACAAAACCCTTACAGATCAGGAAATGTAGCTGCAAAGCTTATAAGCCGGTCTATACTCCAAAATACCAGGCTGCTTATTATTAACACAATCCAGGGTTATGAACACTCTACCCACCTTCAACATCGCGAAGAGGGATTTATAGACTGGTTTGAAAAAGAGGGGCTAACAGACAAATTTGAGATAATTATCAGGAACATACCTGAAAAGATCACAAAAGCAAACAAACCCGATCTCTCCGGGCATTTTGATGCATTTTTTGTTACATCCAATGCCAGCAGGTTGCCTAAACTGATTGATATCGATAAACTAAGGAAGGCATTCTTCGTATCATATGATCTTACAGACGAAAATATTTCTCTTCTCAAGGATGGGGTAATCGACGTACTGATCGGACAAAGGCCTGAATATCAGGGCTACTCAGGCATATATACGCTTTTTAACAAACTTATACTAAAGAAAAAAGAGGTGATAAATTATGATATACCTATCGATATTATTATTAAAGAAAATTATATCGACTATTTAAATCATGAACCCGGAAACAGAAAAATAAACCAATAAGAATATGGCAGGAAAAAATGTAATAGTAGCACAGTCAGGCGGACCCTCTCCGGTTATTAATAATTCTCTAAGGGGCATTATTGACATGTGCAGGGAGTTTCCCGAAAAATTTGCAACTATCTATGGTGGCTGGCATGGTATAGAGGGAGTGCTTAAGGAGGAACTTATTAATCTTTCAGTCCAGGACAGTAAGGAGATAAGATTGTTGGAAACAACTCCGGGCGCAGGGAGTATTGGCACTTGCAGGTACAAGTTAAAAGATCACCAGGAAATGGATTTTGACAGGATCATTGATGTATTCAGAGCTCACGATATTGGATATTTCTTTTATATCGGAGGAAACGACTCACAGCATACAGCTTTCAGGGTAAGTGAGGTATGTGCAGAAAGGGGCGTTGATGTTATAGCTGTTGGTGTTCCTAAAACAATAGATAACGATGTTGGAGACAATGAATTTAAACTAATCGATCATACCCCCGGATACGGTTCAGTTGCACGATATTGGGCACTTATGATCCAGAATCTGAATGAGGAGAACGCAGGCTCATCTCCTGCTGATCCGGTACTTGTTATACAGGCAATGGGGCGCAAGATAGGTTATATCCCGGCTGCAGCCAGACTTGGGGACCCTGACAGGCAGATCCCGCTACAGATATACATGGCAGAATCGGATGTTTCATTGTCAGAAATTACAGATAATGTAAACGATTATTTAAATAAATCCGGAAGGTGTATCATTGTTGTAAGTGAAGGATCTGACGTAGGTGACCTGGGCGAAGTTAAAGATGCTTTTGGCCATACTGAGTTCGGTGCCAGTAAAATGTCAGTCCAGCAAAAAGTTGTTAATCACCTTAACTCAGCCGGCTTGAGCGCCAGAGGATCCGCCAGAGGCCAGATTCCCGGGACAGATCAACGCCATGCAATGATATATGCATCACCTGTTGACCTTGAAGAAGCTTATAATGTTGGAAAAAAAGCTGTTGAAATAGCCATATATGATGGCAACGGATGGATGGCAACAATTTTACGGAGAAAAGGAGATGACTATAACGTCATATACGATAAAGCTCCCCTTGAAAAAGTGGCACTCTCTGAGAGAACTTTTCCTCAGAAGTGGATAGCTGAGAGCAGATATGATGTAACAGATGATTTTATCAGGTATGCTCAACCACTTATTGGTAAGGATTGGGTAAACCTGCCACTTGAGAACGGATTACAGAGATTTGCAAGGCTTAAACCTGTTTTTGAAAAGAAAAAATTAAAAGTTTATACACCTCAAGCATATTAATATATTAACTTATAACCATATGAATTATCAGGACATTTTAAAAAATCTGAAACCAAATCACGAATACTTTGTCGGAATCGATTCTGACGGTTGTGTTTTTGACACTATGGAAGTAAAGCAAAAAGAGTTCTTTATCCCAAACGGGATGAGGTACTTCGATATGTTTTCAATCTCAAAAATTGTAAGGGAAACATGGGAATTTGTAAACCTGTACTCAGTACACAGGGGGGTGAACAGGTTCCCTGCACTTGTTAAAGTATTTGAGCTTCTGGCTCAAAGAAAAGAGGTGATTGAAAATAAAAAAAAGCTTCCGGATATAACAGCTTTAAAGAATTGGATATCTAAAGAGACCAAACTCGGAAATCAAACACTACAGGAATATATTAAAACTAATCCTGATCCTTTTCTCGAAAGAGTACTTCAATGGTCAATGGCAGTAAATGAGGATATTGGCACATGGATGAAAGGTGTAACTCCATTTAATCATGTAATTCCCAGTCTTGAAAATATTTCGCTCTTCTCCGACTCTATTGTGGTCTCCCAGACTCCCCTTGAAGCACTTACAAGAGAGTGGACAGAACATAAAATAGATCATCTGGTGGGTACCATAGCAGGACAGGAGCATGGAACAAAAACTGAGCATCTGGCACTTGCAGCAAATGGCAAATACGCTGACGACAAAATACTAATGATAGGTGATGCACCAGGTGACCGGAAAGCAGCCACAGATAATGGGGTATGTTTTTATCCTATTGTCCCGGGGCAAGAAGCTGAATCATGGAATAAGTTTAAGTCGGAAGCATTTAACATGTTCCTGAAAGGTTCTTATAAAGGTGATTATGAAAACTTACTGCTTGAAGAATTCAGAAATGCACTCCCTGAAAAACCATACTGGGAATAAGGTTAAGAAGAATCGAATATAGTATCTTTATTTTTTGCAATGTTATACTTCAGTAACGGATCCGACAAAGGCTCATTAACAACTGCCCAGGTTAAAGAAGCAGTTACAGGAGCGATTGAACAGGCCGGTAATGGTCGTAAACTTGTTATTGTCCCACCCGATATAACCCGTATTCATTCCCGTGCAGGAGCAATAACTGAGATGATCTGGGATTATTTTGGAGAAAGGGTTACTGATGTGTTGCCTGCTCTAGGAACTCATAAACCGATAACAACAGAAGAGATAAAAACTATGTTCGGCAAGGTTCCGGTTGCTCTTTTTCGTGAGCATAACTGGCGAAACGATATCGTTACGCTTGGTGAAGTTCCCGGACAATTCGTTGAAACTG
>JAUVKT010000076.1 GCA_030596125.1 Bacteroidales bacterium
GTTTACAAATATACAATCAAACAGGCATTTTGTTTTAAACCTGATTTATAAAGTTAATGCAAAAACTGTTATGCAACAACCTGTCATACCGGTTTAAAAAATAAGAATTATGTAGTTTTACAATCGAATATTATACTTAAATCTAATAATTATGAAAATGATTTCAAACCTCAGATGGATGATCCTGCTGCTATTTGTAGCAGGACTTACAGGTATCTTTCAGCCTGTGAATGCCCAGAGAAGAAGAGCACAGGAACAGCCAACTGACAACAAAAGCAGTTCAGGTTCATCAATGCTTGGCATACTTCGTTTCAGGTCTGTCGGACCGGCATCTTACTCCGGCAGGATAGCCGATTTTGCTGTTAATCCTGAAAATCCTTCAGAGTATTATGTAGGAACAGCATCAGGGGGACTATGGAAGACCCAAAATAAAGGCACAACATTCAAGTCAATCTTTGATGGGCAGCCTGTTTTTTCAATAGGAGCACTGGCTATCGATCACAAAAACCCTTTTGTCGTATGGGTGGGTACAGGAGAAAATAATTCGCAGCGCAACCTTGCCTATGGCGATGGAGTTTATAAAACAACTGATGGAGGAAAATCATGGACCAATATGGGACTTAAAAACTCTGAACATATTGGTAAAATAATGATCGACCCAAGATGCAGCAATACAGTTTATGTGGCCTCACAGGGTCCTGCATGGGGACCGGGCGGCGACAGGGGACTATACAAGACCATTGATGGAGGAAAGAGTTGGGAACTTATTCTTGAGCCAGGTGAATATACAGGTATATCAGATATGGAGATTGATCCCCGCAATCCGGACATTATCTATGCTGCGGCTCACCAGAGAGAGAGAAGAGTATATTCAAAAATTAACGGGGGACCAAATTCATCCATATACAAATCGGCAGACGCAGGAAAAACATGGAGGAAACTGGGCAAGGGATTACCAGGTGGTGACGTAGGCAGGATTGGACTTGCCATGTCACCTGCCAACCCGGATATAATCTATGCTATTATAGAACTGCCTGAAAACAAAGGTGGTTTTTATCGTTCTGTTGACCTGGGAGAAAGCTGGTCAAAAATGAGTGATATGGCTGCCGCCAGTCCGCAATACTACTGTGAGATCTACGCCGATCCTATTGATGTCGACAGGGTTATATCAATGGATGTTCGTAATATGGTCACCAGCGATGGTGGCAAAACATGGACTCCACTTGGTGAAAAAAACAAACATGTAGATAATCATGCCCTTTGGATCGATCCCTCAAATACAAATTATTATCTGTCAGGATGTGATGGTGGAGTTTATGAGAGTTGGGACAGAGGACAGAACTGGATCTTCAAAACAAATCTACCAATCACACAGTACTACCACGTCAGGGTAGATAATGACCTGCCTTTTTACAATATATATGGTGGCACCCAGGATAATGGTTCGTGGTACGGACCTTCAAGGACACTAAGACGTAGAATTGTAAATTCAGACTGGACTTATACTATAGGCGGTGATGGTTACCTTTCAATACCCGATCCGGCGCAGCCGGATATTCATTATGCATCATCACAGTATTGCGGTTTAAGGAGGTATGATCGCCGTACAGGAAATTCTGTTTCCATAAAACCCCAGCCTGTTGAAGATGAGATATACAGATTTAACTGGAATACTCCATATTTTATCAGTCCTCATAAATCATCTACCCTTTATGTTGCTGCCAATAAAGTACTTAAAAGCACAAACAGAGGTGATTCATGGAAGGTGATCAGTCCCGATCTCTCCCGTCAGATAAGTATGGATGCTTTACCCATGATGGGTAAAATATGGCCCCCTGAAGCTGTAGCAAAAAACATATCGACCTCACCTTTTGGAAATATATTTGCCCTGGCAGAATCTCCGCTAAAGCAGGGTTTGATATATGCAGGAACTGATGACGGATTGATCTGGATAACAGAGGATGATGGCGGAAACTGGACAAAATATAGCTCCTTTCCGGATGTGCCTGATATGACATTTGTTAATTATGTTCTTCCGTCACAACACGATCTTAATACGGTATATACCTGTTTCGATGGACGCAAAAACAGTAGTGATTTCACTCCCTATATATTAAAAAGTACCGATAAAGGATTAACATGGTCATCTATTGCTTCTAATCTGCCAAAAGGAACAATATATGTTATACAGGAAGATCATGTAGATCATAATATTCTGTTCATTGGTACCGAATGGGGAGTGTGGGTAACACTTAATGGTGGTAAGAAGTGGAATCAGTTAAAAAACGGATTCCCACCGATTCAGGTTAAGGATCTCACTATACAAAGAAGAGAGAATGACCTGGTTGCCGGAACCTTCGGTCGTGGGTTTTATGTACTTGATGATTATTCATACATACGTGATCTGACTAAAGAGGTTACTGATTCAAAAGTCCATATCTTTAACATTAAAGATGGTCTTCTGTATTATCCGGCCAGCAATACAAACTATCAGGGAGAAGTCCACTTTAGTGTTCCAAACCCCGAACCTGCCGTTACCATCCGTTACTATGTCAAGGATAGCCATGAAACATTAAAACAAAAAAGGAAGAAAGCTCAGGCTGCTGCCAAAAAAGCAGGACGGGAAATTTCATTCCCGACAAAAGAGGAACTTATTGCTGAAGCCACCGAGGAAAAGGCTACACTGCTCTTCACCATCACTGATAATGAGGGTAATATTATGAGAAAGATTGAGAGTCCTCTCAGGAAGGGATATAACTCTCTCAACTGGGATATGAGATATTTACAGTCAAGGGGGCCTGCAGTGCCTCCCGGCACATATTATATTAAAATGGAGAAATATGTAGCCGGAAAGCACGAAACCCTTATTGAAAGCACATCATTTAAAATAAACACCCTCAATAACAACGCCCTTGGAACACCCGATTACAAAGCGAAGTTTACTTTCCTTAAAGAAGCCAATGACCTGTATTCAGCGATTTCGGCATCTGCAGCTTATGCCAATGTAATCAAATCAAAGATGGGTAATATCAGGAAAGAGTTAATGAGATTGCCTGCAACCACCAATGATCTTGTAAAAATGACAACCGAAATTGAAAATAGTATCGACGATATACTGTTGAAGATGGTCGGTATGAGAACAGCCGCCAGGGTTAATGCCGATTCTCCAACAATTAGTGCACGAGCCAGATTTGCTGTTTCAGCAAATACAAGGGCCGAACATGATATAACCGGGGCTATGAAAGAACAATATAACATTGCCAGGATTAAATTTAAAGTTGAGTATGATAAACTAAGAGAAATAAAGGAGGAGATACTCCCGGCATTCCTGAATGACCTGAAAGGAGCTGGCATGCAATGGGCTCCTGGGGATTTACCTGTTTTTTCAATTAACTGATTAATATTGGAGGCCTGATAAATATCATAAAGTCAGGCTTCCTTTTTTTTTGAATATTTCTATTTTAAACTTAATTTTGGTACAAAGGTTGTATATTAATTGAAAAGACTATTTTTGTTCTAGAAAAATTTATAATTATGAAGAGAATTGCAATATTATTCGCGTTTTTATTTATTGTAGCACTGACACTTAGTTCGTGTGGAAAGGAAGTTTGCCCCGCATACAGTCAGGCGGATACCGAAATTGAACATATAGGTTAATTCCGGTTTTATCATTTCAATCATAAATTTAATTCAGCAGGATATGAAAAAGCTGCTGGCTATCTCTCTGTTATTAGCGCTTTTACCACTTTCAATTGTTGCACAGGGCGATATCGATGAACAACAGCGTGTTTTCTACAGAAATGAAAGGACCTTTGCTCTATTATTAAATAGCAATGGTTTCGGGTTCGGTTACCGTGAGGGAAAACGTATCAACTTTCTCAATAAACGGCTAATTGATATAGAGCTTAGCATTCTAAAACATCCAAAAGAGATAAAACTGTCTAATCCTTACTCGATGTCAACAGGGAGTTTCGTCTTTGGAAAACTTAATAACTGTATAACCATTAAAGGCGGTTTTGGTAAACAGCATGAATTGTACAAAAAGATTGACCTTGGTGGAGTAGCGATAAGATATTTCTATTCGGGCGGACCAGTATTGGCTATTTCAAAACCAATTTATTATAATGTGATTTATTCTGTAAGCGGTATCAGTTATGAGATAAAGCAGGAGAAATTTGACCTCGACATTCACCATCCAGGAGATATTTACAGCAAAGCATCTTTTTTTAAAGGGTTTAACGAACTGGGGCTTATCCCCGGATTATATGGAAAGGGTGGTTTTAATTTTGAATACAGTAAAGAAGATAAGATTATTCATGCTATCGAGATTGGAGCTTCCCTGGAAGCATTTCCAAAAAAGATTCCGATTATGGCCTCAGATGATAACCAGGCTATTTTCTTTACCCTTTTTATAAGCTACCGTGTTGGTATTGTTATAGATCCTCTTGACCCCCAGACATCAGGAACCCCTACCTTGTTTTTCAAAAGATAAAAAACAGATAGTTACATTGTCAATTTGTCAATTATTTGTAATTTTGCAGATTCATATTAATAACTTAATATTTTTAATCTTATGTCAAAAATAAAATTAGCCATTAACGGATTTGGCAGAATTGGCAGAAATGCTTTCAAGATTGCAATTGAAAGACCGGATATTGAAGTAGTCGGGATAAATGATCTTACTGATACTAAAACATTAGCCCATTTGCTAAAGTATGATTCCACTCAGGGAAGATTCGCAGGTGTGACTTTCGATGATGATAATCTGATAGTTAACGGAGTTAAAACAAGGGTGACAGCAGAAAGAAACCCGGCTTCAATTCCATGGGCTCAGACTCCTGATGTTGTAATTGAAGCAACCGGTGTTTTCAGGTCACTTGAAAGTGCAAAAGGAGGTTATGGCGACCATCTGAAGAATGGAGCAAAAAAGGTAATTCTTACGGTTCCTTCAAAGGATCAGATTGATGCAACAATTGTTCTCGGTGTAAACGACGAAGATCTTAAACCGGAACATCAATGTGTGTCTAATGCCTCATGTACAACTAACTGCCTGGCACCTGTTGCCAAAGTTCTGAATGATAAATTCGGGATTGATCGGGGATTTATGACAACTATTCACTCATACACTAACGACCAGGTTATTCTCGATCTTCCCCACTCCGACCTCAGGAGAGCCAGATCTGCAGCTGTTTCTCAGATACCTACAACAACAGGAGCAGCAAAAGCCGTAGGAATAGTAATTCCTGAGCTTAAAGGCAAAATGGACGGTATGGCTGTAAGAGTGCCAACACCTACAGGATCAATGGTTGACCTTGTTGCGGTACTTAATAAAGAAGCTACTGTTGAACAGATTAATGCTGCAATGAAGGAAGCTGCAGAAGGTGCAATGAAAGGAATTCTTGAATACACTGAAGATCCTATAGTATCAGTTGACGTAATACATAACCCTCACTCATCAATATTTGATGCATTAAGCACAATGGTAAATGGTAAGATGGTTAAAATTCTTGCATGGTATGATAACGAATGGGGTTATTCAGTAAGAGTAGTCGACCTTGCAGAAAAGCTTATGGCATAATATACTACGGCAAATTATTGCCTGACAAATAAGATCTAAGGGGTGTATCTGAAGTAAAAATACTTTTGATACACCTTTTTCTTTAATCCAGCAACATCTCAATCTCAATCGACAATCCGGATGTATCACGAAAATGCTCGCCAAGTTCCAGAATTGCTTCATCATCCTCTTCATACAGCCACTTCAGGTTTATCGTTTTCCCCTCTTTGCTGTAACTTTTAAGAAGCTTTAATATCTCCAGAAGATGCTTTGATGATCCACTGTTAATGTATTCAAGAATAATAATTATCTTCAAATCATCAGAAGATTTGAAGTAATTAATAATCCAATTCTTCAAAGGTTTGAAAATAGACTCCGGGTTTTCCGGGATTGATCGTCCTTCAACCCTGAGTATACCAACAGAGGGATCGTAATCCATCCCCGGACAATTCTTTGTTTGCTCTTGGATAATCACTTTTTCCATAAGCTATAATTTTTATTCGTGTCTCAATGCTTCAATAGGATCTATCCTGGCAGCTCTTACAGCCGGAAAGTATCCTGATACTACACCTACAACAAAACATAATGCAACTCCTCCAAAAATCCATTTCCATGGTATCAGGAAGCTGGTTCCCAATGCTGAGGCTATCAAATTACCAATCAATATTCCTAAAACTATCCCCAGTATTCCCCCAAACTGTCCGATCAGAACCGACTCAAACAAAAACTGTTGCTTGATAGTGAAGGTTTTCGCACCCATTGCCTTTCTTACACCTATCTCCCGTGTCCGCTCAGTAACCGACACAAGCATAATATTCATTAAACCAACAGCTGCCCCAAATAGTGTAATAAAACCAATTAAAGTTGCTGCAATTGTAATAAACTTAGTATTCTCAAAAAGCATATTGGCAATCTGGTCACTTTTAGAAATGTTAAAATCGGTTTCATCCCTTGGGTCAAGACCCCTGATCACCCTGAACAGACCCTCCGCCTCACTGGCAAGCATATTCATATTGGCTCCTGTATAAGGCATTACCGAAATCTTGAATGTCATCCCTGAACGTGAAAAGTAGTGCCTTGCGGTTGTAACAGGTATAAAACAGATATTATCACTTGATAAAAAACTTGCTCCCTTTGATTTAAGAACACCTACTACCTTCAGTTTCACCCCGCCAACATTAATTATTTTATCTATGGGATCAACGCCACCTTTAAAAATATCCTTAGCCACATCCACACCAATAATTGCCAGGCTCCTGTTCGACACCACCTCTTCAATACTAAAACCCCTGCCCTTTTCGATATCATACCCGGCAATTTCAAGGAAATTCTCATCAATTCCCTGAAGCTGAACAATAGGATTTGTCTCCTCACTCCTGTAACTTATTGTAGCCATGCCTGAAGCAGTTACAGAAACAGAAGTAAAGGCAGGTTCTTTAAAACGCTCCTTAAACTCCATTGCCTCACGGTATGAAATGTGTGAGTGATTCTTTATCCGGGTTTCATTCCCCCCTATCTGAATCCTAAGTCCCCGGCTTGTAATTGAGAAAGTATTAGCTCCCATAGATGAAAGCTGACTTGTAAGCGATCCCTTTATAGCATCAATTGCGGTAAGTATCCCAACCAGGGCCATAATACCAAATGCTATTATACACATCGTGAGAACAGCTCTCATCCTGTTCGACCGAATTGCCCGCAGTGAAATCCTAAGGTTCTCTAAATATACTCCGAACTTTGCCATATAAAAGGGCCATGATTTGCAAAACTTAAAATTACAAAAATAAATATTAATGCACAATTGTTGCTGATTAATTAACCATTTTTGACTAATCAGGGCCTGTGGGAAGAGGTTCCGGGTTCCGGGTTCCAGTCAGCAGTCCTCAGTCCACAGTCGGCAGTCCTCAGTCCACAGTCGGCAGTCGGCAGTCGGCCCTCCTTCGCTCTCCACTTCGTTTCAAGCTTCGGAAGGGCAAAGCAGTCGGCAGTCGGCAATCTTAATTAAACTTTTAGTTGTATAACTAAATAATTCGTTATATATTTGTGTTGTAAGCCATACAGGAGTCCAGAAATAATAAGAGATTCTAACTTAAAACCAATGAAAAAATACATCTGCTTCCCAATTTCACTTTTCATCTTCCTGATGAGTTGTAGCCAAAATGATAATCCGTCTAAAATAATTATAGAGACAACAGGATTTGCAGATAGCACAAAAATCTATCTACACAATACAGGAAAAGCAACCCAGGATTCAGGATATATCGTTAATAACAATCTGGTTTTTTCTGTAGATGTAGATGAACCAACACTGTTTCTTATTAGACCTGTTATCAAAACAAGAGCGGATATTGATGTAAAATCTTTTTGGAAAGAAGACAAGCAAGTAACTATTCGTGCAGAGAAAGGGAATTTGAAAAATGCGATAGTAGAAGGTTCTGAAATTCAAAAACAAGTAGATATTATAGAAGCCAGCAAAAGCCATTTGAAACAGCCTCTTGATAGTATTTGGACGGAATATAGGTCTGTACCAAGAAAAGACACGGTGAAAAGAAAGGCATTGCGTACTGAAGGAAAAGAGATCGAGCAAGCAATAACCGATGTAGATGTCAATTATGTCAAAAACCATCCTGATGAACTATATAGTGTTATTACCTTGAAAAATTTAATGAAATACACAATACCCAAAGCGCAAACGAAAGAACTTTATGAAAATTTAAGTCCTGAAATGCAATCCACTAAATATGGAATAACGGTCAAGAAATTTTTGGAATTAAGCACGGATTTTAAAATTGGAGATAAAGCAAAAGATTTTCAATTACCAGACCTTGATGGCAATTTAGTTGGATTAAACAATTTTAAGGATAAGTACATCTTACTTGATTTTTGGAGTTCAAATTGTGGACCTTGTCGATTGGAAAATCCAAACCTGCTAAAGAACTACAAAACATATCGAGATAGAGGATTTGAAATTATAAGTATTTCACTTGATATTAATAGAGAAGATTGGGAAAATGCTGTAAAAAAAGACAGTATGATATGGACTACAGTATCTGACTTAAAGGGTGTTGATGGTGATATACCAATGACATACAATGTTTACTTCGTACCAACATATTATTTGATTGATCCAAATGGTATTATTATCGATAAGTTTTTGGGACGAGGACAATTAGATGAAAAAATGAAAGAAATATTTCCAAATTAGTAAGTACGGCTTACAACAATGCTAATTTCATTTAGCGCGGCATTATAGTAATTAAAAACATCTTAACTATGCGTGAACTCACAAGAGCCGAAGAACAGGTAATGCAGATACTGTGGAAGATTGAAAAAGGGTTTGTAAAAGAGATACTGAACCATTTTAACGACCCGAAACCTGCATATAATACGGTAAGTACAATTGTCAGGATACTACAGGAAAAAGGGTTTGTGAGTCATAAGGCATATGGCAGAACACATGAATATTTCCCTGTCATATCAAAAGATGAATACCGGAAGTCTCATATGTCAAGTTTTGTTAAGAACTATTTTTCCAACTCTTTTGAGAATATGGTTAGTTTTTTTGCAAATGAAAAAAATATCCCGGTAAAAGAGATGGAGGAGATAATGAAACTTATGGAAGAAGAAATAATTAAACAAAAAACGAAAAAATGACACCTATCTTAAATTATTTTGTAACATCAACTGTTTACCTGGCAGTTTTCTATCTGTGTTATATCACCCTGCTCAGTAACGACACCCAGTATAAAAGAAACAGACTATACCTCATAGCCTCGCTGATAATATCGATGATACTGCCTGTTTTGAAAATAGATATTGGATCAGAGACAGTACTGGGTTCATTAAACAATAATATTCTGGGACTGATACAGATTGACACGGTAGTTGTAAATCCTGCAAATAATGAAACGGCATCATTTTCAATTCAGCAACTGCTATTAATACTGTATATATCAGGCATCCTGCTTTCTGCATGGGTTTTCCTGTTTAACATCTTAAAAATTGTGAAGATGATTCGAACCGGACGGCAGAAAGGAACCAGGATAGTCTTTACTGACTCCCCCGGCGTATCCGGTTTTTCTGCATTTGGGTTTATTTTCCTTTCAAAAAACCTGAATAGTATTGAGATTGCCAGAATAACAGAACACGAGAATAAACATATTGACTATAACCATTTTACCGACCTGATCTTACTTAAGCTGCTGTCGGTATTCTTCTGGTTCAACCCGGTTATTTATCTTTTTGAAAGATCACTTAAAGCTATTCATGAATACCAGGCAGATGAAAAAATGCTTGACACCGGAGAGAACCCGGTGAGTTACCAGCAACTTATATTTAACCAGTTATTCAAAACGAGACTGTTTTCAATTCAAAATGCTTTTTCGGGCAGTACACTAATTAAAAAACGAATGATCATGATGACAAAAAAAAGAAGTAGAAAAATTGCAGGACTGAAACTCCTTTTGATCCTGCCAGTAACAGCACTGTTTTTTATTTTATTCTCTTGCTCAAGTAAGGATGCCGACCCTGCAGAATTGATCAGTGAGCAGGAACTGGCAAACCTGAAAACTGAGACTATATTGGAAGATTCTCAGGATATCATTGAAGATGAGGTATTCGTTGTTGTTGAGGAGATGCCAACCTTCCTGGATGGGGATCTTAACAAATTCCGTGATTGGGTTCAAAAGAGGATTCGGTATCCTAAAGAGGCCGCAGTAAATGGGATACAGGGTAAAGTGTTTGTTAAGTTTGTTATAAACAAAGATGGCACATTATCAGATGCAGAGATTATGAGGGGTGTTGATCCTTTACTTGACAATGAAGCACTTAGGGTGGTAAATTCATCACCTGTATGGGTAGCCGGGAAACAGAGAGGAGAGAATGTGAGAGTTAGGTTCTCAATCACAGTAAATTACCAGCTACAATAAGAGATCGCAAGATCAAAAGATTCGAGGCGCATTTTTATGTGCCTTTTTTCGTACACGATCTTTTATGAATATATTTGTATGAAGCAAATATATTCTGCATCCCTTACATTTCACCTGTTATAAACTATGAATCTAAAACAAAGAATTATCACATTTGCCAAGCTTGGAGAGATCCTGAGCGATGCTGCTGGTAAAAATCCCGGTTCAATAGATTCTATACGGCTAAAAGCCATTATGGAAAATCAGTATCAACTGAACAGATGGTTCACACCTGAAAATGTGATCAAGTCGGTGGAGGCGCTTGGGAATATGCTTCGCATGGATAAAATTGAGAAATGGCTAACCGGTTACAGCATTACTGATAAACATGGCAACAATAAAAATATCGGCGTTATTATGGCAGGCAATATTCCACTGGTGGGATTTCATGACTTTCTCTGCGTATTGATCACCGGGAACAGATTTGTTGGTAAAACGAGCTCCAAAGACAGTCAGCTTATAAAAGAGGTTGCCAGCATCCTGACCGGGATAGATCCCCGGTTTAAAAAGATGATTGATCTTTCCGGCACCAACCTGAATTATGCAGATGCAATTATTGCTACAGGCAGCGACAATACCTTTAGATATTTCGAATATTATTATAGTAATAAACCACATATATTCCGCAAAAATCGTAACAGTATTGCAATAATCGACAACGATACTCCAGATAAAGAGATCAGGGATCTCGGGGCCGATATATTCTCATATTTCGGTCTGGGATGCAGAAATGTATCCAAGATATATCTGCCGGCAGATTATAAATTATCAATACTTTCCGATGCATGGCAGGATTACTCATCCGTCATCAATCACCCTCCGTACAATAATAACTACATCTACAACAAGGCCCTTTACAAACTCAACAAAACCAGGATATATGACCCGGGATACTTTATTCTTAAAGAAGATATCGAACTCTTATCACCTCTGTCGGTTCTCTTCTTTGAATACTATTCTGACCAGCTGAAACTCGAAAATAGTATTAATAATATCTCTGATAAGATACAATGCATAATGGGTAAAAACCATCTTCAGTATGGCTCTTCACAATACCCTGAACTATGGGATTACGCTGACAATACGGATACTATCAATTTCCTGGTTCCCATTCAATAATTATTTTTGGAAATATCTTAATTTTAAAAAAAATAATTACATTGCACAGGTTGAAAACATGAGTGCAATGATCTATAAATTTGTAGCTATTTCAAGTGAAAATGACTCCTTCTTAAGGGAGTTTGAACTTGATGAGAATAATACTCTCCTCGACTTTCATAATATTATTCAGGAGGAGATGGAGTATGACAAATCACAGTTAGCCTCCTTTTTTTCAACTACAGATAAATGGGAGAAAGAGGAGGAGTTCACCCTTTTCGATATGGGCGCAACTACAACTTTAATGGATGAGGTCATTATTGATGATATCATAATCAATGAAAATCAAAACTTTATTTATGTTTTCGATCTTTTTAATGAAAGAGTGTTCTTTATTGAGAATGTAGGTACTGCACCTGAGATAGAGGGCCGTGAATATCCTCTTTGCACAAATTCACATGGTACTCCCCCACCCCAGATTATCTCTTCAGGCTCTTCAGACTTTTCAGGTATCGATATTTCTGATGACGATTATTCAGATAATGATATACTTCCGGATGAGGAATCTGACTTGCCCGATTTCGAAAATATTGATGATTTTGAGGAGATATAAACTGCCAATACTGCTTATTATTTAATATGCGGTAACTAATCAGTC
>JAUVKT010000059.1 GCA_030596125.1 Bacteroidales bacterium
ACTATTTACATATATTGCTTCTGCCCTCGCTCCCGGGATATTAACCAAAGGTCCGCGATCAGATTGCCTGGCAAGTAATAATGAATCTGCAGATAAACTGCCAGAATAATCAGGTGCAAACACTACTCCCGGATTATAAAAACTACGCCCTTTTCCTTCTATCTCAAGCAAAAGAGTACCCGAATAGGCATATTTCAGGTTATAGTCATTCACCAGAAAAGGAAGAGTCCTGTAGTTCAGGGATTCTATTCCAACAGTATCACTCAGAAGCGCCTCAAAAGGGATGTAAGCAAGCATGTCGTCAGGCGCTATAATAAGCCTGTTGGATGTAAGATAAGGGATTACCGGCTCCAAAAGCAGTTTGTACAGGGCAAAACCCCGTTTGCTATACCGGCTAAACTGTGCTCTGGCCCCGGACCCGATCTGAGGATTAACGAGATCTTTTCTGAATGCAGATATATCATCTCGTAAACCTGAATCGATAACACTGGTAAAAACCCTGAAATCATTTCTGTTAATAAGAAAAGTAAACAACAATGTATCTGACATATAATATTCCACAAAATTATCCTTACGGTCGAGATAGTTCTGTACCTGATCAATATCTGCAACATTGCCGGCATGCTTAAGAGTGTGATATTTTGGAAACCGGTTCTTTAAAACATGCAACAGTGAATCTCTTTTTAATGTTGATTCCAGTTTTAACTGTTCATATTTTACTATTAGCTTCTCATCAGACTCCTTGCTTGATCTCTCGTTATAAATCACTTCGGTGTACCTGTTGATCTTCTTATCCAGATTTGATTCAAGCCTTGTAAGATCGTCAGGGATATGAAATTTCATGGCCTCTGCCTCTCTTGTGGCAGCAAGCAATGTTGCAGCTTTGCCCTTTTCTGAATACTGAAAAGCCAGGCTCATGTATTTCCTGTCACCTGTTTCATTAAACAGGCGGACCAGAATATTTATGCAGTCATCAAAAATATAATCAAATTTTGAACCTATGTATAACCTGCTGTCTTCAGCACATAAATCCAGTCGCCAGATATCTAAAAGCTCAACAGCTGTTTCAAGGTCTGTAAAGGCACGCAGCAGATGATCAGGCTCACTATCCCTCAGATATAGCTTATACAGAATAGCATGCCTGCTTATAAGGTTTTTTATCATTTTATAACCGTAAGAACCAATAGTATTGGATATAATATCGCTATATAAAATCAGGGCACCATCGAGGTCGCCTGTCTTAACCAAAGCCTCACCATACCCCGACTTAAGAGTGGAGATAAGAGATAAATCCCACCTGTTGGATTCAATATATCTGTTAAATGATTCATATAATTTTAAAGCTTCATCTGGTTTGTTCTGTATATTGGTAATAAAATATGCAAGGTTTTCAGTTTCGGCAATATATTCCCTGCTTATTTCACCAAAGTTTTTACGGGCATACTCCATAGCCTCCCTCAAATAGTTTTCTGCTTCGTTAATCCTTCCAAGTTTTACCAGCAGGAATGCATAATTTGAAAACACTACCAGTCCATGTCTCTCACTATAATTATTCTTTCTTATGATCTCAATTGCCTCCCTGTAACTTGCTTCTGCCATTTCGTTATTCTCCATGAGACCATAAACTACGGAAAGTCCATTGATGATGGTGATAATTGAATTAATATTGCTGCTGTTTAATGCATAATATTTTTCCCTTGCAACATTAAAGTATAATCTTGCATTATCAAGATTCCCTACATCCTTACTCGCAATACCTGCATTTATGTATAGATTTACTACATGACCCGAAAGAAAATTGTTATGCTCAGCTATCTCAATCCCTCTTCGTGCTGTCGAAATAGCATTCTCTTTATCATCCATGTTTATAAATGAAGCTGCCAGTAATGAAAGCGGCTGAATGATATCCGCAGAATTTATTCCTGATATTTTTTCCCTTATTGTAAGTGCAGTTAAAATAAGGTCGTGACTCTTCTGAATATCACCTTTTTCTCTGTATAAACTACTTAGATTGGCAAGACAGATTGAATAGGTCCTGTCGCCTGTTTCGCCGAGAATCTCCCTGATAAGTTTTGTTTTTTCATAATTCAGTATGGCGTTGTCATTATAACCTCTGCGCTCAAAAAAGTATCCGCTTAAATAACAGGCATAAGAGAGCTGCAAACTATCTGCAATTACTCCGTTTTTAATAAAACTGTAAATCTCTCTGTGAATTGTGGCCGTTTCAACACTGCCGGGATCGGTTCTTAACAGTTCTCTGAACAGGTTAATTTTTGTATCTGTAACAGAATCATGCCGCGATATATTCTGGTGATTTGATTCCGGCAGAACTATATCATCGGAAATTAATTCTGCAGAGGTTACACTGCAAAAAAGTATGGTAAAACCAATAAGAAAAATAAAAAATCTCTTCATTATTTAGCTTTTGTGGCCCCACAATTAAGATAAATATAGATAAAAGATATCAATAATATCCAAATATTGAAGATATGACTCCACTTATTGAACTTTTTTACTCTTTTTGTTACATCTCTATAGCGCAGTATAACAACATATTATACGCATATAGAAATTTTTTTTAAATTTTTTTTATTTTTTCGTGTCACAAATAGCATGTTCATTACATGTATATATGTAACGTAATAAGTAACCCGAATAATTAACAAAAAAATTAAAATGATGAAAAGCCTGAATCAAACAATCAATTTCGAGAGTTTTGAAGATTTTACATTAACCGACAGTGAGATGATATTTGTACGTGGCGGTGATGGTGAAGGACACGGAGATGTAATTCCTCCGGTTACTGATCCTGAACTTATTTAGTCCCGGGGTAAAGGTTCTCCGTACCTTGAACGGAAACAGAGATGGCTATAGCAGATAGCCTGGACATTAAATATAACACAATATAGTTTCATACAGTATAGCCACGACCGGTCAGGCTGTAAGAACTGAAACATAGAGGACCAAGACAGTATTATTGTCAACATAGTAAAAATAGGTTTTAATAAAATAAATCCTATTCAGACAGACAGTACTATATTAAGATCGCTGCAAATGCGTTCTGGAAAAAGAAATATCACATATCAATTATGTAAATAAATGCTGTTATGAAAAAAATAGAATTCACAAGGTTTATTGAAAGATACCTTGAGGACGGTATGCAACCGGCAGAAAAAATCTGGTTTGAAAAAGAACTCGATGGTAATCCGTTGCTACAAAAAGAGTTAAAATTACGCCGTAAAGCCGGAGAGATACTTTCCAATACTGATGCTATGGATTTTCGAAGGAAACTTATGGCGGCAGAGAGTACTCACAAGTCGATGGCACCTGTAAAGAGGGCTGTCAGAAGGGTCCCGGTTAATTATGCAGGAATATTCCTGGGACTGGTTATCATAAGCAGTCTTATAATCTATACTGGAAACAGTTATAATCTTGAAAAGATAACTGAAAAATATACTTCAGAATATCAATCGTTATCACCCTCAAGATCAGCATCCCAACTGTTCGATGATGATTATGATTATTATGTAGGAGTAAACTACTTTAATAAAGGTGACTTTAATAATGCAATACTATGGTTTGAAAAGGTAGTGGACCAGGATAATATTCAATCGACTTTCCTTACCGGTGTTTCTCAAATGAATATTAAAGAGTACAGCAGTGCTGCCGGGTCATTTGAAAAGGTAATAGATCATAATGACAACCTGTTCCTTAACAAAGCATCATGGTATCTGAGTATCTGTTACCTCAATACGAATGAGACTGATAAGGCTAAAGTCATACTTGAAGGGATAGTTTCTTCCAAGAGTAAATATAAGAAGCAGGCAAAAAAAGCTATAAAGAGAGTTGATAAATAGATTTGGCAAGCAGGATGTTTAAAGAAATTAATAATCAGATGAATAACTCTTCACATATAAGAGAAAGAGAAGTTGAGGGGATGAAAGAGATATCCGGTGATGATATTAACATTCTGAAAAATCCTATCATCTTAACGGGTTTATCACATGAGGTTCGTACTTATATGAACTCGATAGTGGCATTCTCATATCTGCAGGGGAGCGATAATTGCTCTGAGGAAGAACGCAAGGAGTATAATGCACATATTCTCAACTCATGCGAACAACTTATTACACATTTTGACAATTTTCTTGATTCAGCACTTATAGATTCAGAGAAACCGGGAACCAATTCTCCCATGTTCCGGTTAGATACAATGCTTGAAGAACTGGCAATTGAGCTTAACTCTTCCATTAGCAAGTTCGAAAAGAAAGAAGTTGTATCACTTGTGCTTGATGGGCGTCCCAACATAGAGGGGCTGTATATTAATGAAGAGAGGATTATTCGGGTTATTAAAAATCTCTTCTACAATGCCCTTGAGCACACAAATTCGGGTTACGTTAAGTTAGGTTACAAAAAAAGAGATGGAAAAATCATTTTTTACGTTATTGATTCGGGTAATGGTTATGACATCAACAAGGAGCTTTTAACAACAGGAAAAATTACTACTGATCGCGTTAAAAGCAACAATACGTTTACAACTATAGGGCTTATTCTTGCACAAAAGCTTGTAAAAAGTTTTGGAGGAGAGTTATGGATAGAGCCCAATGGGATTAATGGCTCCAGGATATATTTTTCGACCGGGATACGATCATACCCTGTAGCAGAAAAATTAGAAGTAAAAACAATTAAATCCGGAATCGCAATTTGATTATTATCCATCCGCCTGTTTTACATAAGTCTGCTATTGAAATAGGTTCTAAAGAGTACCTGGTAGAGGTACTCTTTTCTTTTTGTAACAGTTAAAGCCTCTTTGTAATAGTTAAACGAGGGTTGGTTATCTCATATCAACTATCCTGATCTCGGTTCTTCTGTTTCGTCTCCTACCCTCTTCACTGCTGTTATCAGATACAGGGGCGGTCTCACCATAACCCTTAAATCTAATCCTGACCTCTTGTATGCCATTATTTATTAAGTAGTCAGCAACAGTCATGGCTCTCATCTCTGAAAGCTTAAGATTGTGATCTACGCTACCTGAAGAATCTGTATGTCCTCCAATTTCAATAATAATATCGGCATTCTCGAAAAGCAGATTTATTAACCTGCTAAGCTCTATATTCGACTCTTCCATTAGTTCCCATGAATCAGTCTCAAAGAATATGTTATGCAATGACATTGTTTCTCCAACCCTGATCCGGCTTAGGGCCACTCGTTTATTAAAAGGCTGGTCGATAGAGTGCATACCCTCAAGCATAAAGTTTTCAGAATAAAACAGATAATTATCCTTTGCAACATTAAGTCCATAATTTTTACCTGCTGTCAGACAGATAAGAAAATTACCATTCTCATCTGTTGCAGACCTCATTATTATCTTATTTGAGGTTAAATTCATCAATTCATAGGTTGCTCTTAGCTTCTTACCGGATATTTTATCATAAACAGTACCCTTTATATAGGAAACAGGATCGGGCCTTATGTTTTCAGGCATTTCGAAGCTAAAAAGATCTCTTCCCCTCCGGGGATTAATTGTTGATGAATAATATGCAGTGTTTCCGGAAGCATTAATAATCATACCTATCTCATCTGTTTGTCTGTTAATTGGATAGCCAAGATTCTTAACATCACTCCAGATTGAGTCGTTATTCAGTTGAGACATGAATATATCAAAACCACCCATTGAAGGCCTGCCATTTGACGAAAAATAGAGAGTTTTGCCATCAAAATGGATAAAAGGAGACATTTCATTTCCAGGTGTATTTATTGTTTCACCAAGATTTTCAGGTTCCGACCACCCTCCTTCCTCAAGCAGGTTACTTACCCACAAATCCATTCCCCCATATCCTCCGGGCCGGTTACTTACAAAGTAGAGTCTGTTTCCATCAGCAGTAACCGACGGTTGGGACTCCCAATATTTTGAATTAACCGGTGCACCAATATTCATACCTCTTGACCATCCCCGGGTTTTTCTTGATGAATAATAGATATCACAGCCTCCCCTGCCATCAGGTCTGTCACATGCAGTAAAATACATATACTGTCCTCCTGCTGCAAGTGTTTGTGCTCCTTCATTATATATTGTATTCAGGGGCGGTCCGATATCGCGTGCACCCGACCAACTACTATCGATCATAATACTTGAATAAAAATCTTCCTGGTAACGCACTCCATTGATACTTTTATTGCTCATCACAATTTGTCTTGTGAAAAGTAACAGCCTGTCATCTGCTGTTATGGCAGGCCAGTATTCGTCAAATTCCGTATTAATTGAATCACCAAGCGATATCGCTTCAAAGGCAACTGGATTTTTTATTGCATTAATCGCAAACCCGCAATCATCCAGATACTTACCGGTTCTCTTTATCAGGGATACTGATCTGGCACCATTCATCAGGAATGAGTTAAAATAATATTGTGCATTCTCATACTTACCCGAGAAAAAACAGACCTCGGCAAGGCTGAACAGTGCAGGGACAAAGAAGAGCGAATCAATATCAATTACCCGTTCATATGCCTTAATAGATTTATCATATTCTTTAAGATCCTTGTACAATTCCCCGAGTAACAGAAATGCTTCAATAAAATTTTCATCCTTTGAGGAAGCAGAAACCAGATATTTTTCAGCCTCCGGGTAATTCACAAAATCATATGCCTCTTTACCTTTCAAATATGCCTGTAAAGCCTTGTTTGATCTTGTATGCAACTCCTGTGCAGACAGATTCAAAATATTTATTGCCAGAAAAACAGTAATTAAAAGATAATTCAATCTTACTATCATTATGGTATTTTCATATATTTATGACTCTGTAACGAAACTGACCATTCGATATTTTTTAAACAATAATCAACAATCATGCCTATAACAGAATCAAATCTGCTCCATTCAGGTTGAAGGTATAGTATGCAACCTGGTGATACTTTTTCTTTATACTCTTCAGCCCATCTGAAATCATTTTCGGTTTGTATAATAATCTTAAGTTCCCCTGCTTTTTTGCATATATCACCCACTGGTGGCACATTAGTCTTGGGAGAGAGACATATCCAGTCCCACATACCCGTTAACGGATAAGCACCGGATGTTTCCAGGAATGTTTTATAGCCTTTCTCCCTGAGACCTGCAGTCAGAGCAGTCAGATCCCACATCAAAGGTTCACCACCGGTAACAACTACCGAATCTGTATCAAATTCAGATACCATTTTAATAATCTCCGAAGTTTTTACCAATGGATGCATATCAGGATTCCATGCAAATCGGGTATCACACCAGCTGCAACCTACATCACATCCTCCGATCCGAAGAAAATAAGCTGGTTTCCCGGTATGATATCCCTCTCCCTGAAGTGTATAAAAGTGTTCAACCAGGGGTAAAGAACTTCCCCTGTCCGGACTATCTGTTTTCATGATCGGTTCATATTAATGCTGTTGTGGAACTTCTATCTTATAAATTCGCTGTTTTACTCCTGCCCTTTCCGAGGCAAGATAAATAATTCCATCCTTAACAAAAACAGATTCGACCTGGCGATTTCTCAATTCAGGCACAATATACCTTACTGAATCTGATGAGAACTCAATACCATCGGTGTCATTAAAGATAACCATGTATGTATTTCTATTTCTGTAACCTACCAGGTATAACCTATCCTCTTCAGAACTATAAAAAGCTCCTGTTACCATAAAACCGGTGTTATATGAACTTACCGGAGATATTTGTCCATCCTCAAAATTATGAGGAAGTTTATATAGACTGGTGATTTTTGATTTTCTGTCTTTAGAAAAAAGCCATATTCCGGCCGAATCAACGACCATAGCCTCACAATCCCAGGGGTGGTTATATGGAATTCCTGTAAAGGTATCCTGATCTTTATATCTAAAACGGATATTCTTTATGTTTTGAGATTCACTTCCAAGTTCTTTCACCGGCATAACATAAACAGAAAGATCCCTTCTGTTTCCGAAGTTATTTCCAAAGTCACCGATATAAATATTGCCTTTATATATGGTTATTTCCTCCCAGTCTTTATTTTTAAGATCATGAATCTTATATGATTCCAGGATATGAAAAGTGCCAAATTCAAGAGTATAGATCACAGCCTTGTGCCAACTGTCATTAATTGCATAAACACCTCCTTCGTGATATACAATTCCGGAGATCTCTGAAAGCCGATCTGGCAATATAACCTGATCAAATACTTTAAGTTCTTCTAAATACTGTGAATATAACAGTGAAGGAAATGAAATTATTATTATTAAAACAACAACCCGGATAATATGCTGTTTACCCGGGTTATATTTTCTTTTAGGAATCATTTTTTTACTCCTTAAGCGAAAGCAGGTATGCAAATTTCTCAAAAATTTCCGTATTATCAAAGAAACCGGTAAACCTTACACTCTGCGGACCAAACGAATAAACAGGTACACATATCCCTGAATGTCCGCCGGTTGAATAACTTGCTTCAACAGAATGCTCAGCCAGATCACCACCGGTAAGTGTCATTCCCCCGGTTTCATGATCAGCGGTTACCACTACAAGTGTTTCTCCGTTCTGCTTTGCGTAATCAAGCACTACACCAAGTGTTTTGTCAAGGTCAGCTGTCTCTTCAATGATATATTGCGTATCATTAGCGTGTCCTCCCCAATCAATCTGTGATGCTTCAATCATAAGGAAAAAACCCTTTTTGTTTTTTGAAAGAGTCTCTATTGCTATTTTTGCAGAATTAGCAAGCATATCGCCACGCCCTTCTGACATCTTTGGCATATGACCCGGTGCCAGAAGTCCTGCTACCCTATCAGAGTCAACTTCCAACAGGTCTTCTATCGAAACAACCACATTATAACCTGCCTTCCTGAGTTCAGCAACAAGATCCTTTTCATCTTCGCGATTTTCAAAATTATCCAGACCGCCACCAATAAATACTTCAGGTTGAGTGATCAGGAAATCCTCAGCAATTTCATCATAATTATTTCTGCTGATATTATGTGAAACATAACTTGCAGGTGTAGCATGAGTAACAGTGCTTGTACTAACCACACCACCTGCCAGCCCATTCAGGTGGGCAAGTTCGATCAGCGACATCAGCATCGTACTGTCGGGTGCAAGTCCGATCATACCGTTACGTGTCTTTGATCCGGTTGCCAAAGCAGTTCCACTGGCTGCCGAATCTGTAATATAGTTATCATAAGAATGTGTCTTACAAAAACCGATACTTTTTAATTCAGTTATATTCATTTCACCGGTATAAACCGTCATAGTGCTATACATATGAGAGAGTCCCATCCCGTCACCAATTATAAAAATGATGTTTTTAACCTCTCCTGAGTTTTCCGTTAAAGATGAATTGTTTACACATCCTGCAGCAAAAAAGGCAAAAATAGTTACCAGTGCATAAATTCTGTACCTTAATTTTATCATAATAATTTATTTTAATTGAAATTAATCTTTTCGAAATAATTGTTCAGACTCAACCTTTATCCTGGTTTTTACATAGCTTTCCGGAATAATTTTCCAGTTGTTGTCACAATAGCTCTTAATGACTTTTTCTTCTTCAATCCATTTTATCATATAATACCTGAGATCCTTATCTGTAGAAGAAATAAGCCTGCTTTCCATATCATTCTCATCAAGTCCGGCCCCTCTGGTAAGGTGACCTCCTCCCCCGCTTCCCCTGTAGGAATTGACAGCTACAGTATATGCAGAGTCGGAATAAAAAGAGGTGCCGTCTGACAAAGATGTTATATTAACCATTTCACCTTCAGATTTAGTTATATCAACGGTGTATTCTATGCCGGCAGCCGAATCAAAATTATAATACCGGTTCATCAGCCTGTTACTATCTCCTTCACGAAACTTCAGCAGAGGTTTGGTGGCTTCATTCTGGCTGTTAAACCAGAGGCTGCACGAATATTCAAGGTATTTATCTATCTCCTTCCCTGTCAGACTAATTGTATAGAGCATATTTTCATACCTGTAGAGTTCAAACATATCTGATATCATTAATTCTCCACCAGGAATCTCAACATCAAAAGAGAGAGGTGCGGCAAAGGATATCTGAGCTCCTGAAACATCGAGCTGTACTCTGTGTATAAGATCAATAAATGGAGAATCTCCAAAATATGCATCACGGACAGACATCGGTTTATTGAGATTTCCTATCTTACGAGATACATATTTTACAACATCCTCATAATCTGATTTAAAGTATTTTATAAAATCCACATCAGGCTTTACTGTATCGGTTTTTACAAGACTCCCTGTTATTTTTTTTCCGTTTTTTGTAAAAGTTATATCTGCTCTTGCCACGTATCTTGCATGACTGCCTCCATCAAGAATAAGGACGGAGTCTCCGGCACTGTTTAAAACATAATCATTCATAAGATCATGATCGTGTCCGATAAAAACAATATCAAAACCAGGTACTTTCCTTGCTACGGCCAGTGATGCATTACCATTCATAAATGAATCTGCTGATCCACCACCATAGGTCTCATCCCACCCGGCGTGGAAAAGGCCTACAACAAGATCAGGTTTTTGTTTTAGTATTTCCGGCATCCACTTTTTTGCGGTTTCCACCATATCGGTAAACTCAATACCTTCATATAATATCTCTGGCAACCAGCCCGGTACCGCTGGTGTAATAAGACCCAGAACGGCAATCCTGTACCCCGATTTTTTAATTATAGTATACGGTTCAAAGTATGGCGATCCATCAGAGATATTTACAGCATTAGCGGCAAGCATTGGAAAATTAAACTGGTTGCGAATACGATCGTAAACATCGTGACCAGCCTCAATGTCGTGATTTCCAACGGTAACAGCATCATACCCTAAATAATTCAGGACTCCCGGCCAGATATGATCACTGCTGATTTCTTCAAAATTATAGTAATACACCGATGGTGATCCCTGAAGATTGTCTCCGTTATCAAGAAGAATAAGGCTTGAAGGATCTAACGATTTAAGATACCCGGAGACCTTTGCCATTGATGTTCTGTTCTCATTACCGGTTACAAGATCATCTGAAAAAACAGATCCATGCACATCGGTTGTAACAGCTATTACCAATTTATCATCTCCACTACTTTCACATGAAAAAAGCAGCATCGCTATAACTGTAAAAAGCAGACTAATTTTATGAATCATTTCTTCAATCAAATTTATCACAAATTTAACTTCTAAAATGGGATAATTGCTATTTTGTTATTACTTTACTATTAAATAATTAGTAACTAATCAGTCGGCAGTCTACAGTCCACAGTCGGCAAAAATACAAATAACAATTAAAACACAATGGCAATTGAATTTAGGAACTTAACTGTATCTAAAAGAAGTTTGATGATTTTAATAAAAGATCTGAAGAAATCGGACGATTACTTAATCATATTTCCGATAAATCGGGACTAAAAAGTGTATATTGTCTTATCTTCAGATTGCAGACTGCCGACTGAAGATTGCCGACTTAAAGATGCAAAGAATTATGAGATTAGCCATTTTAAGCATTTCAAACTTAAGACACTGAATAGTTACAATAATTATTACCCCTATTATGAAAACAATTTTTTGCACTACTTGTTTCATTTTTTTCAATAATCATGGTTAAAACAGGGTTAGACAAAATCAGAATTAAACTTCCTGCAGGACTAAAAGGGAAAAATGCAGGAGTTATCTGTCATGCACCAAGTGTAGGATCAGACTTTCAACATATTATTGATTTTATTGATTCCTCCGGGGATCTCCGGTTAAAGGCTGTTTTCGGTCCGCAACACGGATTATCTGGTCAGACACAGGACAATATGATAGAGTGGAACGGATATTATCATAATATGCTTAAAGTACCTGTCTATAGCCTTTATGGTGAATACAGAAAGCCTACCAGTGAGATGCTTGAAGGAGTAGAGGTGGTTATAGTAGATATGCAGGATGTCGGAGCCAGGCCTTATACTTATATATGGACCCTGAAGCATGCAATGGAAGCTTGTGGAGAGCTCGGAATACCCGTGTGGGTCCTCGACAGACCAAACCCGGTGGCCGGGATTGGTATTGAAGGACCGGTACTGAACCCTGAATATTACACATTTGTTGGTGGTGCAGAGATTCCTCTTTGTCATAGTATGACAATCGGAGAGATTGCATTATGGGTGAGGGATATAGAAAATGTTAAATGTGATGTGAATATTGTCAGAATGGAGAATTGGTCGAGAAATATGATGTTTGACGACACCGGCTTGCCCTGGGTATTACCATCACCAAATATTCCAACTCTTAAGAGTGCGATTGTCTATCCGGGTATGGTACTTATTGAGGCATTGAATCTTTCAGAAGCCCGGGGAACAACCATTCCGTTCGAGCTTTTCGGAGCTCCGGGATTAAACACTAAAGAGTTATTATCGAACCTGTCTGCAAGAAACCTGCCTGGAACTATATTCAGGGAACATAACTTTATCCCTGCATTTAACAAATACAAAGATCAATACTGCAATGGGTTGCAGATACATGTTACCAACAACAGGCTTTATAAACCTGTCTTTACCGCACTTTCCATTTTCGAAGCTATACTTGAGACTACACCCGGATACCTCAGTTTTAATGAGCCCCCCTATGAGTATGAAAAAAGACTTACTCCTTTTGATATTCTTGCCGGCGACTGTATAACAAGAGAGGTATTAACCGGAAAGACAGATCTGAAAATTGAAAAAAGAAGATGGGAGCATGATATTGAAAGCTTCACAAAAAAATTCCGGGAAATTTCATTGTATCAACAGCCTTTGCCATAAAACAACTTCTTATCTATCGCCTTATGCTCTCCTGTTTTTCGCACACCTTGAAAAACTAATTATTGAATCCTCTTAATAAACAGTTTAATAGCGATTTATGGTTTTTGGTCTTGTGATTTGGGTGTCCCACTATCTTTATGGTATATTTGTTTTAGATATTAGCCCCAAGGGGGTGGTAATCAACAGCCCCGAGCACAGCTCGGGGTTTGTGTAATGCAATATAATATAAGCGCCACAGGTGCGTAATCAATAATTTCAATATGCCTCAATCGTTAGTAAAAAACTACATGCACATTACTTTTAGTACAAAGAACAGACACCCATTCATAAATAACCGTATAAAGACAGAGCTGTTCAGTTATCTTGGCGGAATATGTAAGAATCTGGAATGTAATCCAATAATTGTAGGAGGACATAAAGACCATATTCATATACTTTGTTTGTTATCGCGAAAAATTGCACTAATGAAACTGATCGAAGAATTAAAGACCCATTCATCAAAGTGGATAAAAACAAAGGGGCAACAGTATCAAAAATTCTATTGGCAAAACTGATATGGAGGATTCTCGATTCACCAAGGGCAAGTTGATGTGGTAAAAAATTATATCTCAACACAAGATGAACATCATAAGAAAAGATCATTTAAAGATGAATATCGTGCCTTTCTGGAGGAATATGATATTAGCTTTGATGAAAAATATGTCTGGGATTAGTGATTCCGCACCCTTGGCGCTCTATCGGGTGAGACGTATCATTTACCCTGAGCTACGCACAGGGCTAATGATTTACGCACCTATGGTGCTAAAAAATATCAAATTAATAAATGATTCTCCCTTTTTGGGTCACATTGCGGAAAACAGGAGATAAATTTTGGTTAGTTTATTTCTTCTTTTTATTAAAACGACCATCTGAACTTTACCCATAATTCATCACCTAATTCCCACCATCTGTCAACAGCAGCACGGGCGAAATCATTTGAATACCTGGTTAAATATTCCCGGCACAATTTGGTTTCATTACCTGCTGCAGCATTCTCTTTATCCTTCTGCAATAACTCCATAGCTCTATTCTCAATAAAATCAATTTCATCAAAAGCTTTATTCTCAAATTCTGCAACAACAGGTTCAATTATTTTTTTCCCATCACCCCATTTTACCGTAGCCAGCCGGTTTGCTCTCCGGAAAGCCCACATAGCCGATTCACGGCTAAAATGGTCTTGCCCGCATACATAAAAACTCCCGGGCAGACTTAAATTACCTGCGTAGATCGGGATCCTGGGACTTTCCCGGGGAACATCAAAACTAAACCAGAGTCTGCCTCCGACTTCATCAGGTAACCAGTCTCTTAACTGGACAATAAATGAATAAGCGCAATACTGAACGGAAATAGGTCTGTATCTTTCCACCACACCAGGTTCCAATGTATTAAGCATTTTGCGTTTATCCCGTGCCATCCAGGGATGTGCGGCCGGGCTTATAATTGTATCGATGTAAACGCTGTCATTTTTATCTTTACGTTCAATAGCTATTTTGAGATTCTTTGTCATATCCCATTCCGTACCTTCATAAGTTGTCCGAAAAAACTTAAGTATATCACGGACATCAACTTTTTTCTCAGGTTTGACTGAAAACGGTAACTCTTCAGCATCATAATCCAGATTTAGTGAGGGCGCCAGACTGTTAAGTACAAAATAATCACGTATAGAAAACGGTTTTCTTCCGGAATATGCTTCCCAGAATTTGAATGGTTTTTTGCCATCCCAGTATTCTAATTCTTCAGCTACTTCAAATACGTTGTCAGAAGCCATAAAACAGTCAGGGTTTTTCAGATCAATTTCTCCAATCCTGCAAATATTAGCAGCAATACCGACATGATCATCAGGGATACGCTGTGCAGCCCACACGCCACCAATTTTATCCGGACCTTCACCAAGAATCTCCATATGCCATACTTCGTCAGGATCAGCAATTGTTATACACTCTCCGCCATCACCATATCCGTACTCTTTAATTAATTCACCTATAAGTTTAATAGCTTGCCTTGCTGTGGTACATCGTTGCAGAGCAACTCTTTCCAGTTCTTCAATTAAGAACAATCCTTCTTTATTGCGTAATTCCCTGCGACCGCCAAATGTTGTTTCTCCAATAGCAAGCTGTTTTTCATTCAGACAAGGATAGGCAGTGTTCAGATATGCATAGGTTCGTTTTACTTCTGGAATTTCTCCTTTCTTTTCTATATTTTCATTGCTCCAGGCACTACTTGTATGCATTGTCCCCCAATATACGGGGTGCATAGCTTCATCATCATTTTCCGCTGCAGGAACAAATTCAAGCCAGGTACGGTAGTACGCATCACAGGTATGGCTGGTCATTACTGAGCCATCGGTACTGGCATCTTTGCCTACCATAATACTTGTGCAGCTTTCTTTAACCATGTCAATATAATCCTGAGCAGGAAGGTTAAGAATCAAAAATATTGATATTGAGAAAATCAGAATTCCTTTTTGTATAAAACTATCTCTTTTCATTTTCAGGAACTTAGTTAAGAATAAGAATTTATCGGACCACAAACATACAAATTTCACTGAATCCTGCGAATTGCTATCTTTGATAATGTAATTTTTCATTCGTATTTTAACCTGTTTAATTCACACATTTATGCATTCACCCATTCAAGCATTCAAGCATTCACCCATTCCCGCAAAACGAAAATTAATAATTTGTAGTAAAGCCTGTGCCATATTTATGATATTTATGGTCTTTATTATCAGTTGTACTTCAGTTAGAAATGAAGACAGTGTAATAGTGATAAAACCAAAGATACCAAAACCAATTCCGGCTACCAGTGATTTGAGGTCAATGCTGACCGGTCACCTGCTCGATCGCAGTTTAAAATGTCTGAGTGATGCAGATATGAGAAGGGAAAAGGC
>JAUVKT010000104.1 GCA_030596125.1 Bacteroidales bacterium
ATAGATTAAAGGCTGGTCGAATTGATCAGCCTTTTTTTATGAACCAATCCCACACAAATACCCCTTGCACCCTTTCGGAACTCCTGTGATAGAGGATTGAAGTGCCTGTCTTATTAATTCATACAAATTTTTCAGAGTTCCAGATCTCTCATAAATTCCAGATCAATCACATTACGAATTTGTTACATTTCTATCCTATTGAATATCATGGGTATATGAGGCGGCAAATTGTAGTAGTCGGAAGATCAAAGATATAGCGCGACTTTATAAATTATTTTTTTTGTAACCAATAAGAAATTAGTTCTTAATAAGTTGGTTGCATATTCGCATTGTAAAAACTTTGAGAGTATTAGTTAGAAAATAAACAAAAATTATGAAAACTCTATTTAGTATTTTGGTGTTGATGACGACAGTTTTTGCTGAGGCACAAGAAGCGAATCATGATGGAATGATCCAGGTTTCAAATGCCTCTGATGCATTTTTGTCGGGTGTTGTTATTACAGAAGTTGAAGATGATCTAAGTAATAAAATGCAAATATTTGAGGAGACCTATGTTTATCAGGATGGACTCAGGGTTAGGATTGAAAAACCGTTAATCTATAAGGGAGTAAGGAGGGTAAACAGATATCTGGCTAGGCAGTTAAAAGAAGGTAAGATCTCAGAAGTGCAGGCAAATCATGAGATGGCTTCTATTTTGGATATAGCAATAGATATCTATTCTATACCGACCGAAGATTTGGAGTTAGCCTTAAAAAATGAAAAAAATCCTGAGAGAATAATCAGGTTATTAAAGGAGACTGTATAGTACTAACCAGTGAACTTTTGTTCAATTAATAACCCTAATTTTATTTAAGTGATGAGAAAAATCTTACTTACGCTATTTGGACTTCTTATACTTAGCTATTTATCAATGGGCCAGGAAATGGAAGTTTCAGGAATTGTTAAAGACTCTCTTGGAATAGCTTTGCCCGGTGTTACTGTTATGGAAAAAGGTACAACCAATGGCGTAGTTACCAATGAAGATGGAACTTACCTGATAAGGTCAAACAGTAATGGAATCCTTCAGTTTTCTTTTGTCGGATATATTATCCAGGAGGTAATGATTGAAGGTAATAGTAGAATTGACATTTTATTATCTGAGCAGGTTCTGGCAATCGATGAAGTTCTTGTTACTGCTCTTGGTATCAGTCAGGCGAAGAAATCAATTGGATATGCAACTCAACAAATAGAACCGAGGGTTTTTACTAGTGTGAATACACCTAATGTTGGCAATCTTCTGTCCGGACAGATAGCAGGGATGACTGTTAATAATCCAACAGGCCTTTTTCAGGCTCCTCAAATCTCTCTCAGAGGCAAAACACCCTTGATAGTTGTCGATGAAGTTCCGGTTTCAACAGATTTCTTTGATATTACAGCTGCAGATATAGCTGATATTACAATACTTAAAGGGACTACTGCTTCAGCCCTCTATGGTTCCAGAGGAAGAAACGGAGCAATTCTTATTACTACAAAGAATGCCGTTAAAGAAGGCTTGTCTGTGACCATCTCAAACAGTACTATGGTAACTGCCGGATACACAGTTTTCCCCGAGACACAAACTGACTACGGAAATGGATCAAATGGCCTGTACGAATTTTGGGATGGCAAAGATGGAGGTATCTCTGATGGTGATATGATTTGGGGACCAAAATTTGAATCAGGAGTGAATGTTCCTCAGTGGAACAGTCCGATCCATGATAATGTAACAGGTGAAAACATACCCTGGTGGGGAGATGTTTCAGGAACTCAATATGATGACAAATCAAGGTATTCCAGGGTTGCTACGCCATGGGAATATCATAATAATCTTAAGGATTTTATGGGAACAGGCTGGGTTAATACCTCGAATATTTCGATAGCCTATAGAGGCGACAGAGTTAGAACAAGATTCTCAAGTACCTATAGCAATCAGAAAGGGCAGGTTCCAAACTCAAACTTACAGACAGGTGGTTTTACATTTACATCATCTTTTGATCTGACTAAGAAACTTGTTCTTGAAAGTAAGATTGCTTATAATAAGGTTTATTCTCCCAATTATCCTCGTCATGGATATGGTCCCAGAAATCATATGTATACCTTGCTTATCTGGATGGGGGATGATGTTAATGGGAAAGATCTGGATGCTCATAGATATATTACTGGTCAGGAAGGTTATCGTCAGGCAAATTTTAATTACGCCTGGTATAATAATGTCTATTTCGCTGCATACGAGCTTAACCAGAAGTACGACAGAAATGTTATTAATAGTCAGATGAAACTTACGTGGAAAATTTCTGATGATCTGACACTTTTGGGAAGGGCTGCACCTGTGATAAAAGATATTTTTGAGAATAGAGAAAGCCCCAAGTCCTATCTCAACTATGGTGATCCGAGAGATGGTGATTACAAGACCTGGAACACTAGAACAATGACATTTGATTATGATGCACTGGCCAGCTATCAGAAGAAGTTTACTTCTAACTTGAATTTCTCTGTAAATGCAGGAGCTTCATCATTCTATTCTACTAATCAAGTGGAATATAATGCCACTGATGGAATAATTGTCCCATATGTCTACAGTCTCAATAATACCAAGGGTAACGTTAAGGCTTCAACCTATTTACGGCAGAAGACTGTTAGAAGTATTTATGGAACTACTAGTATAGACTTATTTGATGCTTTCTTTCTTGATGTTGCAGTAAGAAATGACTGGTCTTCGACATTACCTGTTTCAAATAATTCATATTTTTACCCCTCGGTTTCCTTAAGTAGCATAATTTCAAATCTGGTTAATCTTCCTGAAGCATTTGATTATTTGAAGGTGTATGGCTCAATGGCCGTGGTCTCAAATGATCTTGATCCCTATCAGATATCTTCATATTACAATAACAGTGGGAGCTATGGTGGATTGTCGCGTCTTTATTATCCATCAGGGATTATTAATCCTGATATCGAACCTGAAAAATCTACTTCGTATGAATTCGGACTTAGCTCATCATTTTTTAAAGACAGAATGAATTTTGAGTTTACATATTTTAATGTACTTGATGAGAATCAGATTATTAATCTACCGATTTCTGAAGCATCAGGATTTACAAGCCGGAAATTGAATGGTAATGAGTATACTACCAACGGTCTGGAATTTGTACTGGAACTAAATCCTGTCAGACAACAGAATTTAAGATGGGATATCTCCCTGAATTGGAGTACCAGGGTAAAAAGGATTACCTCAATTTATGGTGATGAGGAGAAATTTGGAAACTACTCCCTAAACGAAAGGGTCGATAACTATTACGCTACAGGTTGGTTGAAGAATCCCGACGGAGAACTTATACTTTCAGCAAGTACTGGTCTTCCAACAAAAGATCCTTTTCCACAGTTATTCGGACATCTTGATCCTGATTTCAGGTATGGTTTTCAATCAGTATTAGATATTAAAGGAGTTAAGTTCGAAGTGGATCTTGATGGAGTCTGGGGTGGTGTTATGAGATCATTAACAGTTGAGAAGATGTGGTGGGGAGGTAAACACCCGGAATCAACAACATACAGGGATGAAGAATATGCAGCAGGCGGACCGGTTTATGTAGCAGAGGGGGTTAATATTGTGAGCGGAGAGCTGACAACCGATACGGAAGGTTATGTAATATCGGATACCCGGGTGTATCAGACAAACGAAACATTAGTAAGCTGGCAAACATGGTGTCAGCAGTACCCGTACAGGGCTAAAGTATCACAGGATGAAAGCGAAGTCTTCGCAAATATTTTTGACAGATCTTTTATTAAACTGAGAAGACTTTCTATAGGTTATGATATGAATAAATTGTTAATGGCCGGCGGGATCAGTAATCTTGATGTTTCTCTCTATGGCTATAATCTTTTAATTTTGAAAAGGGCAAAAATAATCGACCCTGATTTTGGACATGATAACAGTCTTCAGGACCCATCGGCTCGCTATTTGGGTATGAGTGTTAAAATGTCATTTTAATAAATCAGCCTAATGCAATAATATTAGTAATAATGAAAAAAATTATTTTAGCAAGTATAATAGTTGTTGTATCACTTGGTTCGTGTACAAAACTGGAGGAATTCAATGAAAATCCGAATAACGTATCTGAAACACATCCTCAACTGTTGCTGACAGATATCGAATGGAACGCGTTTCAGGTTGAAGGTACGGGTCCCATGTTTGCATCAAGGATGATAGTGCAGACCGATGGCGAAAATGTTAATCAATATTATAAATGGGACAGATCAGGCTTTGGTGATTATGGAAGCTTGCGGAGTGTAACCCGAATGATAATTGAAGCTGAACGGGTAGAGAGTCCGGTCTGCCAGGCTCTTGGTAAATTTTTCAGATCATATTATTTCTTTAATCTGACCAGGACTTTTGGTGATGTACCCTATTCTGAAGCTTTAAAAGGAGAATCTGATGCAAACTATGCCCCTTCGTATGATTCACAAAAAGATGTTTTTATTGGGGTTCTACAGGAGCTGAAGGAGGCTGATGATCTTTTGCAGAGTGATAACAGTATTATTGCAGGGGATATAATATTTTCCGGAAGCACACAGCAATGGAGAAAGCTGATCAATTCTTTTAGACTAAAAGTTTTATTATCATTGTCAGGTAAAGAAACAGATAATGATCTGAATATTGTATCCAGCTTTGCCTCTATTGTTTCTGGTTCTCCAATAATGGAATCACTAGCAGATAATGGCCAGATAATATTTCTTGATGAGGTAGGAAGCAGATACACTGAGTATAATAATAGTGGTTATGGATCGGCCAGATATATGGATTCTACTTTTATTAAAATGCTACAAGACAGACAGGATCCACGATTATTTATTTATTGTGGACAGACAAAGGTTGCAAAAGAGGCAGGTCTCGCACTGGATGATTTCGATTCTTATGAAGGGGGAAATCCGATCGCACCTTATAATGATGTAAATATTAAAGCAGCAGCAGGTCTGGTATCGAAAGTTAATCTGAGGTACACTACTGATCCGGTTAATGAACCTCATATGCTAATGGGTTATCCGGAATTGCAATTCATTCTTGCAGAAGCAAGAGTAAGAGGATGGATCTCTGCATCCGATGCAGAAATCTATTATAACAATGGGGTTAAAAGTTCTTTTGAATTTTATCATACTAATGCTCAGGACTATGCCTCACTTGTAGATGATGTAGCTGCCGATAATTATCTTAGTCAACCATTAGTCGACTTTGATAATACTGTTTCCGATGAGGAGAGAATAGAGAGGATTATTACACAAAAGTACCTGCAATCTTTCCTCCAGGGTGGTTGGACAATCTATTTTGACCATTTACGTACCGGATATCCGGATTTTATTCACCTTCCGGGAAGTACACCCCCAACCAGATGGATGTATCCTACAAGTGAATACCAGGAGAACGGTGAAAATGTAACTGAAGCAATAACTATTCAATTTGGACAAGGCAATGATAAGATACGAGAGATTACATGGTGGATGCAATAATCATAGAAAGTGTTTTGATTTGGGTTAAGTTTAGGGTTAGTAAATGTAGAAATGGGTCCATTGAATCTTTAATTCAGTGGACCATTTCTTAAAAAGATGAATTATGAAGATTTTTTTTGTATTTGCAAGTTTTTTAGTTGTACTGCTAAATGCATGTACTAACGGAAAGACAGATCAGCCATGGTTAATATCAGCTCCTGCCGGGGATAGGTATTGTGAGATAAACATGAATGGAAAGAGTGTCTTGCCTAACGGGAGATATATTGAACCGGCAGGCAAAACAGTTTTGCTTGCCCCTCATCCATACGGTTTAGCCCTTAGTAATGATGGTAAAATTGCTGTTACTGCCAATTCAGGAACAAGTCCGTTATCCATATCAATAATTCGTGGTCTCGATAGTGCTGAGCCAGTGGTGCAGCAGGTGCCACCCGGACCGGCAACAGACAAGGGTGTGCTGGCATCAGTGTTCATGGGACTGGCTATTACACCCGATAATAGCTCGGTATATGTTTCGGGCGGACAAGAGAATATGATCTACAAGTTCGAGTTGGCAACCGGTAAAAAAACAGATTCTATCTTATGTAGCTATATAGATAGTAATGTAAATTACAGTGATGGCTATATAGGCGATATGAGACTAAGTAGTGATGGAAAAACCCTGTTTGCAGTTGATCAGATCGGGTTCAGGCTAATAATAATTGATACAGAAAGTAAAACCATAAGAAGAAATGTTCCTGTTGGGAGATATCCGTTCGGCGTAACCTTGTCGCCTGATGAAGAAAAGGTGTTTGTTGCCAATGTGGGTATGTTTGAATATAGTATGTTGCCGGGAATAGATAGTGAAAATGTCAAAAAGATGGCCTGGGAATTTCCTGCTTTTGAATATAATAGTAAAGAAGCAATAGAGGGTTTTGTTACCGATGACGGCAGGGAGGTTCCGCCTCTGGGTGATCCTAATGTTCCCGAATCATTTTCGGTTTTCACAATTAATATCTCAAATATAGATTCGGCTTATGTAAGTGCAAAAACTAAAACTGGACACCTGGTAGGATCTCTGGTAGAGGATATTCCGGCTGTTGGAGGTTCCAGTCCTAACTCGCTGGCTGCTACCGATAAATATGTGTTCGTCAGTAATGGGAATAACGATAATATATCTGTAATCTCTGTTGAAAAAGATACCGTGGTAAATACAATATACCTTATACCGGATGAGAGGGTAAGACAGTTCCGGGGAGTTATCCCATTTGGACTTGCTGTTTCACCTGACCGGAAAAGACTCTATGTTGCGGAGTCCGGCATTAATGCAATTGCAGTTATCGATATTCCAACCCTGAAAGTAATAGGTCATATCCCTACAGGTTGGTTCCCGGCTAAATTGCAGGTTAGTGCCGATGGGGAGAAACTCTATATTAGTAATGCAAAGGGATATGGTAGCGGGCCTAACGGGGGAAGTACATTTATTGAAGGCCCTGAAGGTTCATATGTTGGCAGCCTTATGAAAGGGACCCTTCAGATTGTTGATATTCCTGAGGATCATGACCTGCCAGCAAGTACAAAAATAGTAACAGATAATAATTTTCATTTCAGAAGAGCAGGAGAGAAGAGTTTCAATTCAAGAAGTGATAACCCGATACCACTCTACCCCGGAGAGAAGGAATCTCCTATTAAGCATATAGTTTTTATTTCAAAGGAGAACCGCACCTATGATGAAGTACTGGGACAGTTGGAGAATGGTAAGGGAGATCCAACACTGGCCAGGTATGGGTATAATGCAAGTTTCACCAATAGCAGAGGCACCGATTCGCTTAAGAATATCACGATTATGCCAAACCATCTGTTTATGGCAGGTAGCTTTGCATTTGCAGATAATTTTTATGTAGATTCTGACCATTCGGCAGACGGACACAGGTGGTTGATAAACAGTTATCC
>JAUVKT010000020.1 GCA_030596125.1 Bacteroidales bacterium
CTCATCACAGTAAATGATATTACTCCGCCAACAGCGACCAATCCACTACCAGTTGATGTAGAGTGTTCAGCTGATGTGCCGGTGACAGATATTACAGTAGTTACTGACGAGGCAGATAACTGTACTGCAGCACCAGTTGTAGTATGGGTATCAGATACCAGTGACGGCAATACATGTCCTGAAATAATCACCAGGACATATTCAGTAACAGACGACTGTAGTAACACAATCAATGTTACCCAGACTATCACTATAAATGATGTCACACCACCAACAGCAACCAACCCTGCACCGATAAGTGTAGAATGTGCAGCCGATGTGCCTGCCCCGGATGTAACGGTAGTTACCGACGAGGCAGATAACTGCGCCGGACCAATCACGGTAGCCTTTGTAAGTGATGTTAGTGATGGTAATACCTGTCCTGAAATCATCACAAGGACCTACAGTGTAACAGACGACTGTGGTAACTCAATAAACGTTACTCAGACAATAACAATACTTGATATTACTAATCCGGTTATCAGTGACTGTCCGGCAGATATTTCAGTGCCATCAGGAGCTGGAACCTGCGATGCTGTTGTTACCTGGACAGATCCGACAGCAACGGATAACTGTAATCTGGTAAGCTTTATTGGAAGTCATGCATCAGGAGATACATTTACTGCAGGTACTACGACTGTAACATTTACTGCGACTGATGAGTGTGGAAATATTGAAGTTTGCAGCTTCGATGTTACTGTTACAGATAGTGAAGTTCCTGTTGCAAGTTGTGTTGGAGATCAGTCAAGAAATACTGATTCAGGAAGTTGCGATTATACAGTTGTCGGAACAGAGTTAGACGCCACAGCAACAGATAATTGTTCGGTTGCAACACTTGTTAATGATTTTAACGGTGCAGCTACTCTTGCAGGAGCTGTTATACTGCCAGGTGTTACTACAATAATATGGACTGCGACTGACGGTAATGGCAATATCGGAACCTGTCAGTCTGATATAACTGTTACAGATAACGTGATACCGGTACTTGTAACTAAAGATGTTACAGTTGATATTGGTGCCGGAAATGTAGCAATAATAGATAGTTCATATGTATGGGATGACCTGTTATCATCTGATAATTGTGGTATTGTAGCAGTTACAATTGATGAGGATACATTTGATTGCACTGAACTTGGAGCTAATATAGTTAATGTTACTGCTTTCGATGCAGAAGGTAATTCAGCTACAGGCTCAGCTACAGTAACTGTTAACGATCCGAATATTGTTTCAGTTGATGCAGGCAATGACGATGCTATTTGTATAACAGATGGCAGTTACATACTGGCAACAGCTTCAGTAACTAACGGAACAGTATTGTGGGGAACAACAGGTGACGGTACATTTGATGATCCGGCACTCATTAATCCTACATATACATTAGGTGCTACTGATGCCGATAGTGTTAAACTGTACATTGACGCTACAGCAATCTTGGGATGCTCTGTTGCTACAGATACTATGAAGCTGACAATTAGTAATGTGCCGACAGCATATGCCGGTTCTGATATTGATCTCTGCGGAGCCCCGGTTGATGTTACGATTACTGAAGCAACAGCCACTAATGGAACTATTCTGTGGACATCCTCAGGAGATGGAACTTATGATGATAATACGATTATTGATCCGGTTTATACCTTTGGTCCTTCCGACACGGGTCCTGTTACATTTACATTAACAGTTACAGGCCCTGGAACCTGTGGAGTAGCTACTGATGATATGGTTATTAGTTTTGTCGCAGCGCCAACTGCTGATGCTGGTGCAGATGATGCTGTATGCGGATCAGCAGTAACTTATGATATTACTGATGCTGCTTCATCGGGAGGTATAGTACAATGGACTACAGGCGGAGACGGATCTTTTGATGATGATGCTATTGATAATCCGGTTTACACATTCGGAACCACCGACATAAATGCAGGAAGCGTTACATTGACAATGACAGTTGCCGGCGGCGGAACATGCCCTGATGCAATTGATGATAAGGTGATAACTCTTAATGAGATACCTGGTATATCAGTAACGGAGCATACAGATATCACATGTAATGGTCTGACTGATGGTGTAGTCAGAATTGATGGTACAGGTACCACCCCACCATATCAGTTTGCTGTTGACGGCGGGCCATATCAGGCTTCCGGTGATTTCACAACACTTAGTACCGGAGCACACCTGTTCAGTGTAATGGATGCAAACGGATGTACAAAGGATACTACGATCACTATTGTTGAACCGGCCCCATTTACGATGGTTCTTGATAATGTGGATCATAATTCATGTTATCAGTCAAATGATGCAGCTATTTATGTTACAGCATCCGGTGGAACTACTCCATATGCTGTGAGTTGGACAGGACCAAATGGATTTACTGCAACAGATCTGAATATTACAGGTCTTGAGGCGGGTCTCTATTCATTAAACCTTACTGATGCCAATAGTTGTAATGTGATAACCCTTGATACTACTATAACAGAACCTCCGCAGATAATAATAACTCCTGATACGGAATCGGATTACAATGGATTTGGGGTTAGTTGCAACGGTGACAATGACGGATTTATCGAGGTTGATATAACCGGAGGAACCGGTACCCTGACAATTTTATGGACAGGACCAAATGGATTTTCTTCAACTGCTGCCGATATTATAGATCTTGAGGCGGGTGATTATTCATTAACTGTAACTGATAATCTGGGTTGTGCCGAAACATATGATGTAACTTTAAGTGAGCCTACGCCTATAGTAATTGATTATTTGGTAACTGATGCAGATTGTCCGGGTGAACTAACAGGAGCAATTGATCTGACTGTAACGGGTGGAGCCGGAAATTTCGTTTATCTCTGGAGTGATGGCGATACGGGTGATGACAGATCAGGTATTGTGTCGGGTGATTATACCGTAGATGTAACAGACATTAACGGATGTACAGAGCAGGCACTGATTACGGTAGATGTCACCGGAATTAATTGCCTGGTAGTCCCGGAGATCATAACCCCTGGAAATGTTGACGGTAAAAATGATGAATTGATAATCAGGCATATTGATCTGTATCCTGATGCTGAGATAAAGATATTTAGCAGGTGGGGTAAACTGATTTACTCAGCTAAAAATCTTTCTGAGAACAGATGGGACGGATCATTTAAAGGAAAACCATTGCCTGTTGAATCATATCATTACATTCTTGATCTGGGTGATGGATCTACTCCAAGAACAGGGACAATTACTATTATTAGATAAATTTAATTAATTTCGGGGCCTGATGAGAGTTATGAAAAGGATTTTAGTAGTGATTACCGGAATTATGCTGGGTATTAGTCTTAATGCCCAGCAGGTTCCGGCATATAGCCAATATGTAATGAACGGATTTCTGATAAATCCGTCATATGCTGGAAATGATGGCTATACTTCTGTTAATCTTACTGCAAGGGAACAGTGGTTGGGACTGGCCAATTCACCAAGCAACTATGCAGTGAGCTTTCAGACAAGGATACTAAAAACCAGTTTTATTCAGAAATCAACATCAGTAAGAAAAAAGCTTGTCAGGCCGACAAGGGGAGGAAGGGTAGGCCTTGGTGGTTATGTTTTTAATGACCAGAATGGGATTATTAAGCGAACAGGCTTTGAAATGGCTTATGCTTATCATATTGATCTACGGAACTACAGGCAACTTTCTTTCGGTCTTGGAGCTACGGCATACCAGTTTGCAATCGATATTGATGGCGCTGTTGTGACGGATATAGATGATGAATTTCTCAATAATTATGACAGGGTTGTTTTTATTCCTGATTTTAATTTCGGAGCAAGCTATACAACAAGGACATATTATGTCGGGTTTGCGGCAACTCAACTATTCAGGGGAACTTTAACACTTGGGAATACAGCAAAAAACCCACGTACCGAACTTGGACATTTTTATTTGTCAGGTGGAATAAAGGTTCCTCTTGCGGGTAATGAATGGATACTCGAGCCTTCGGCATTGTTCAAGTCTTCTGATATGTTGTTTAAGTCGTTTCAGGCAGATATTACTACAAGGATATATTACAAGCAGGATTATTGGGCAGGATTATCTTACAGGACCCAGGATGCTCTGATTGTTTTGTTGGGATTTACCTATGACAGGTTCTATTTTGCCTACGCATTTGATTTTTCACTTACAGATATACGAAATTACAGCTTTGGGTCGCATGAACTCTCTTTCGCTGTTAAATTTGGTGATAGCGCAAGAAGATACAGGTGGCTTAACAGATATTAAGATATATCGCTGCATAACCTATGAACAGGTTCTTATTTTTTGGAATTATACTTAGTGCATTCCTTATATCCTGTAGTGAAAAGCACTATGTTGATAATGATAATATTAAGCTTATTTTTTCAGAAGATACTATTCATTTTGACACTGTTTTTACAACTATTGGTACTATTACCCGTGAACTGAGGGTTATTAACCCATACTCAGGCTGGGTGAAAGTTGATGAGATCAGGCTGGCAGGTGAGAGCAGTTCATATTACAGGTTAAATATTGATGGTGCTCCTGCGCAGGGTGTAAGAGACGTGGAAATCGCCCCGGGAGACAGTATATTTATTTTTATCGATGTAATTATCGATCCGGTAAACAGTGATAATCCTATAGCAATAACCGACTCCATTGTTTTTAGTTTATACAATTCCCAACAGGATGTAGATCTTGTTGCCTGGGGTCAGGATATTAATCTTATTAATGGAGAGAAGGTGCAGACTACAACATGGGTAAGTGATAAACCTTATGTTATCTACAACTCAATGATGGTTGATACAAATCAGACACTTACAATTAAAGAGGGTGCACAATTACTTTTTCACAGAGGATCGACTATGTATGTTGCAGGAAATGTTTTAGTTGAAGGGAGTGTTGAGTCGCCTGTTATTTTTACCAGTGACAGGCTTGAGGGATTATATAACGATATTCCCGGTCAATGGGGAGGAGTTTATTTTATCAACGGAAGCACTGGAAATATAATAGAAAATCTGATAATACAGAACGCTGAGACCGGTTTGCACCTTGGTAACCCTGGCTCAGTGGATATTGCTCCTGACCTGGAAATAGGCAATTCTGTAATTCAGCATATGACTGTAAGCGGGTTATCTTCACTGGGTGGCACGATCACTGCATCAAATTGTGTTATAACGCATTGTGGTTATTATTGTGTCTTTATTGCTAAAGGAGGAACCTATGATTTTACGCATTGTACTATTAATAATTTATGGGATTATGGAGTAAGAGTCAGTCCGGCTGTATTGATATCTGATTTTTTTGATTATGATGAAGTCAGGTATACCGGGGAGTTGGTACGGACCGGGTTTTACAATTCTGTTATTTATGGCAGTATGGAGAGCGAAATTAGCGTTGTCTCATTAACCGGTAATCCCTTAAACTGTCTGTTCGACAGGAATATTCTGAAACTGGAAATAACAGAAGGGTGGGATGGTTATAATTTTGAGAATTGTATTATTAACAGTGACCCCCTGTATATTTCCGGTATCAATTATGATTTCAGACCTGACACACTGTCGCCCATGGTGGATGCAGGTCTGGTTAACTACGGCACACTTTATCCCAATGATATCAGAGGATATTCACGGGTGATTGACGAAGCCCCGGATATTGGTGCCTATGAACGACAAACCGGTGAAAATTCTTCAGAAAAATAGTAGACTCTGTGTTTTTGTATTAACTGTAATTATTTTATCGCAATTTGTTACAGCACAGGATAATATTAACGCCAGTTACAGAAGCAGTATAAGAATTATGTTCTATAATATCGAGAACCTGTTTGATACTATAGATTGTGATCTCAATGATGATGAGTTTCTGCCTTACGGAGAGAGAAGGTGGAACAGATATAAGTATTATCGCAAGCTTGAGAATATATTTAAGGTAATAGTACTATCAGGTAATCAAAAATCCCCCGATATAATAGGTCTTTGCGAGATAGAAAACATCAATGTGCTTAATAGTCTTGTTCACTCTACCTACCTTGAAAAGGAGAATTATTTAACTGTTTATGCCGACTCTTATGATAAGAGAGGGATAGGAGTAGGACTTCTGTATAAAGCAGATTTTGAGCTGATTGGAAATGAGTTGTGGTATCCTGTTGATGCAGATGGCGATACACTTTCAACGCGATCTGTTTTACATGTTACTCTTTCGGATAATTACGACACTCTGCATATTGTTGTTACTCACTGGCCTTCAAGAAGGGGAGGAGTCAGTGCAACAGAGAAAAACAGAAAGGTGGTGGCTTCATTGATCAGGGATAATTATAACCGGCTTACAGAACTAAACGGACCTGATATGAAGTTTGTTATTATGGGTGATTTAAACAGCGAACCTGAATCCGAAACTGTTACCCGGGTTCTCGGAGTTAAAAAAAATAGTGGACCGCCTGATCTGACAGGTCTGTATTCCCCCGAATGTTCTTATTCAGGTAATGCATTGGGTAGTTACAAATATCAGGGAACCTGGGTCAGTTTTGACCAGTTTATTATTTCGGGAAGTATAATATATCCGGCATCCGGGTACCGGTATATAGCAGGATCGTATCGTGTGGTTGATAATTTGTTACTGCTTATAGAAGATTCGCGCTACAGGGGGCTGAAACCTTATTCTACATGGGTAGGCCCGGTTTACAAGGGGGGATTCAGCGATCATCTTCCTGTTGTTTTAGACCTGGGAGTTAAATAAGTATTATTTTACAGGTTTTAAACCTAACTCATCGGCCTTTTTCAGCATAAATTTCTTTGCCGCATTATATTCGTTAGGGATTATTCCATCAAGAATTGCATCTTTAATGGCATCCTTTATGATACCTACGTTAACTCCGGGTTTAATGCCAAATGTCTCAATTATCTCCAGACCGTCAATTGGAGGTTGAAAGTTCCTGATATGATCCCTCTCTTCAATGTTCTCTAACTTTTCGCGTACCAGTCCAAATTTTTCCAGGTGGAGCTTTACTCTCTTCTCATTTTTTGATGTTATATCTGCCTCGCAGAGTATCATAAGGTCGTCGATATCATTTCCGGCTTCATAAAGTAGCCTTCTTATAGCCGAATCGGTTACCTCTTCCTGTGATAGATAAATTGGCCTGAGATGCAACCCTACTAGTTTTTTAACATACTTCATATTCTCATTCAGGGGTAGTTTCATTCTTCTGAATATATCAGGAACCATTTTTGACCCAATAAACTCGTGACCATGAAATGTCCATCCCACGCCTTCACTATATCTTTTAGTAACAGGTTTGGCAATATCATGAAGAAGAGCTGCCCACCTGAGATACAGGTTATCTGATTTTTTACTGACGTTATCAACTACCTGTATCGTGTGATCAAAATTATCTTTATGCCCCTTATTCTCCTTGATATCAACACCTTTTAGGTTATGCAGCTCCGGAAAAAACCGGAAAAGGAGTCCGCTTTCGTGAAGTAATTGCAACCCTGTTGATGGTTTTTCAGACAATAGAATTTTATTTATTTCTATTGATATTCTCTCCCCTGATACAATATCAATACGATCTGAGTTTTTTATTATCGAATTAAAAGTTACGGGGTCTATAACGAATTTTAGCTGGCAGGCAAACCTGATAGCTCTCATCATTCTAAGCGGATCATCAGAAAAAGTCTTATCAGGGTCTTGTGGGGTTATTATTAAACCGGTACTGAGATCCTTCATGCCATTAAAAGGGTCAATAAATTCTCCGTATGTCTCTTTGTTTAGACTGATCGCCAGTGCATTGATAGTAAAATCCCTTCTTAACAGATCATCTTCGAGTGTGCCGTTTTCGACATAAGGTTTTCTTGAATCATTTCTGTAAGACTCTTTTCTGGCACCAACAAATTCAATGTCAGATCCCTTGTAACGGAACATTGCTGTTCCGAAATTCTTAAACAGGCTGACTTTTATTTTTGGATTCAATCTGTTTGCAACCTTCTTTGCGATATCAATACCACTTCCGATAATAACAATATCTATATCCATATTAATCTGTTTTCTCCCCAGAATACAATCACGAACATAGCCTCCAATGACAAATCCTTTTACTCCCGACTCGGTAATCACATCGGAAATAGTGTCAAATATTGTATTATGCAGACATTCCTTCATATATAGATATGACAATATGATATTAATTCATGTCAAAATTACAATTAAAGTTAAAATATACCTATTAGTAATGATATTTGAACAACGGTATGGTATTTGACGTTAGAGAAGTAAAAAATATATTATGGTTGAGTTTTTAACAAAAGAGACATTTCTATCCAAGGTTTTTAACTTTGAGGAAAACAAAGATTGGAAATATGAAGGTGAAAAGCCGGCACTTATTGACTTTTATGCTGATTGGTGCCAGCCTTGTAAAATGGTTGCTCCGATACTTGAAGAACTTGCTGAAGAGTATGGTGACAAACTGGATATTTATAAAATTGACACAGAAGCTGAACAGGAGCTTGCCGGTATTTTCGGAATAAAAAGCATTCCTTCATTACTTTTTGTACCAAAAGAGGGACAACCACAGATGGCTATGGGTGCACTTCCGAAAGATACTTTCGAGAAAGCCATTAAGGATGTTTTGGGTGTGGAAAAATAAGAAATATTAAAAAAAAGTTAAATTTCAAAAAAAAAGCCAACTGTTTGTGTAACAATTCGTATCTTTAATACGTTAAACAAACAAAAGGTAACAACAAAAAACAACATTAGTTTGTTTTCTGGGATTTAGGTTTAGGGACATTAGGGAAAATCAGGGCACGTTCAGGTCCTGATTTTTTTTTACTGCATTTCTTCAATTATCTTGTCTATCTCCTTTTCGGTGTCCCTTAATTTTCCCTGACATAGTTTAAGTAGCAGCGAGGCTCTTTTTACCTTTCCGGTAAGTTCATCAACATCCGGTTCTCCGTTTTCAATCAATTCAAGAATCTCCTCAAGTTCAGCGACTGCTTCATTAAATGTTGGCTTTTTTTCTGACATACTAACTTTTTATGTGAATAAAAAAAGTAGTTCCTTTTTTACTGTTGCTCTCAAAGCTAATATAACTATCATTAATTTCTGCTATCTGGCGGGCTAAAAGGAGTCCCAGACCAAGCTTTTTATCACTCTTGTTAATATCGTCTTTATACCTGTTAATATCAAAAATAGTGTTCTGGAGTGAAGCAGGTATACCTGATCCAAAATCGGTGACAGAAATAATTGAACCGGTTCGGGCTATTTGTCCTCTGATAATTATTTCTGAACTGATGACTGATGCTTCAACACTGTTTTTAATAAATATTGTGAGTATTGTCTTCAGAGAGTGTCTGTCAAAATCGACTGTAAGTTCAGGATCTATGTCAAATCTTATCTTTATCTCTTTTTTAATAGTCATCCGTAGCAACTCGGGCAGTAATTCATGCATATAGTCACTTACATTGATCATTTCGTTGCTTATATTGTATTTCCGGCGCTGAAGCTTCGACCAGAGTAGTATTCTTTTAAGCGATCTCTCAATTGATGTAGCGAGGTTATCAATGCTTTTAAGTTCGTTTACAAAAGAGAGTATCTCAAACTTCTTAAGTGTGAGTTTGTGGAGTTTATTAAGTTTGTTGGTGAGATCGTTAAATGGAACAGATAGTTTATATGAGATCATTGTAAAGAAGACATTCTTATTTTCACGAAGTAGTAGCAGGCTATCTTTGTATTTTACAGACCTTTCGTATGCTTTTTCAAGGTCAAGTTTACTTGTTACAAGCTGCCGGTTTGAATTACGAATGGAATAAAAGCTTATAAGAAGGTATGTACCTGCAATCCCGAGGATAAATAGTGAGAAATAAATGAAAGATTTTATATGTTCTTCAGTTCTTATTCGCCGTAAAATATACTTATTCACCTCTTCACTTTGTCTTATCTCTTCTTCGGCGGTGTAAATATCCAGACGCGTTTTTGAGTTTTCAATTATCCCAGAGGTTCTCAGTCTCTCAATTTCACTGTTTACTTCCCTTGCTATTGCTGAGTATTCAAATGATTTTTTTAAATTACCTTCTGTTAATAGCTGTTGTGAAAGAGACTTATAGAATTCAACCGGGTTATATATCTCATCATAAATATGGCTCAAATCACTGATTCTGTCAATTCTGTCAGCAGCCTCGGCAATATTTCTCCGGATAAGGAAAAACCTTGCATACCTGTAGTTTATTTTTGATTCATATTCCGGTGAGTTAATTAACATTGACTCCTGTTTCATGAGATCAATCCATTCGTCAGCGTTCGAAGGGGAGGCAATTAAACAATTATCTGCCAGGAAGCTATAACAATCAATCTTTCTTATATATCCGGTAATGTCAGAATAGTAATCTACCGCTTCATGTAACGATACTATGCTTTTAGCGTGCATGCCAAACCGAAGATAGACTTCGCCCAATGTGGTAAATCCGTCACCAATTCTTCTGTTATTACCTGATTGTTGCCTGGTTTCAAGAGATCTTTTAAAGTAATCTATACATTTAATTGTATCGTTTTTTGTAAGATAGATTACACCTATGTTATGGGTCTCAGTGGCAATCCCATCCATATAGCCTATGCTGTCATAAATATGTAATGCCAGGTTGTAATTCGTTTCAGCTTCATTGTAAAGGCCGGATCCTATGTAAAGGTTTCCGGTAAGGTTAAGATTGTCTGCAATTATTACCGGATCTCCTGTCTTGTTCGCCAGTTCCTTTCTTATATCAGCAATTATAAGACCTTTCATAAGCGAACTCTTTTCATATGACAGAGCTGCCTTTTTTAATTCAATTAGTTTTGTAGAATCACTTAATGGCTCAAGCCTGGCAATAAGTGTATCACAGAATCTGTCCTGGCCTTTTAATCCAGTGTAAGCTGATCCTGTAAGGAGAATCAAAAAGATCATTATATATTTTCCTCTTATGCTCCTCATTTTCCTGCCGGGATATTAATAGTTACTTTGGTTCCACTGTTTACACTGGTTTGTATATCAAGGCTACTGTTTCCGATTTCAAGCAGCTCAATACAAATAGCCAGACCAAGACCACTTCCTTTCTCATTTGATGTACCTGTCCCGGATGTCAGATATTCTCTTTTTAATAATTTTTCACGAATCTCCTCTTCCATTCCAATGCCATAATCAGTAACAGAGATCTGAACAATATCCGAATTTGATTTTAACTGAACATCAATTGAACTGTCAGGATTGCTGAATTTTACAGCATTGCTAATTAAATTTCGCAAAACCGATTTCAGAATATCCGGATTTATATACACAGATACATTTTCACCTGTTTCTGACTTTATAGTTATCTTTTTCTTTTTAGCGGAGGGCTTAAACAGAGTGATAATATCCTTAATTACAGGATAAACAATAAATGTTTCTGACTCCAGATTTCTCGAATCATCCTGTACTATTGCCATGCTCTTGAGATTTACCAGTAGCTGATTTAGCTGGAATGAAGTATCAGCGAGAAGGGAAGAGTACTCACGTATATCTTTTATTTTCAGAATCTCATGATCGGTGATAATTAACTGTGAAAAACCGAGAATTGCCTGGAATGGATTTATCAGATCGTGCGCAAATACTGATATAAGTGTATCGAGAAGCCTGTTTTCCTTTTCGATCTCCCTGTTTTTCTTGTTTATCTCCCTGTTTACCGTAGTAAGTTTCTTTGTTTCAACAGATAATTGTTTTCTTAATTGTTTTTTCAATTTACGAGTGTGTTGCAGTACTATTACCAGAATTGAAAACAATATTAAAATAGCGAAGAGGTAGATAATAAATTTTCGTTGAACGATCTCTTTCTGATTATTTTCGGCAATCTCCTTTTTAATTGTCTGGTTAATTATTTGATCCCTGTTAAAGGCATATTCGGCTAACAGGGGAGCAATAAGATCATTTCTGTCTGTAGAACTTTTATTGTATTCAAGATTATCAGCTATCGAATTATATTTAGCAGCCATCTCAAAATTCTCCAGGGCTGTGTAAGATGCAGCCATATAATTTACAACTTCATCGAGGTCGTCAATAAAAGCTTCGTTTGCGGTAGAATAGACCTTATTTCCAAGTACAATAACCTCTTCAAAGTTTTTCTTATTCAGGTAATATTTCATAGCAGGAATACAGAAGCCCAGTTTGTCAATATAATTTATGCTATCCGTGAGCTCACTTAACCCTTTTTCTATCCATTCCCATGCTTTTCCCGTTTCATCAAGGGAGTTATAGTTATTAATTATTATACCGATTATTGCGATAATTGAAAAATCAATCTTAGCCGGATCAAAATTATAATATAGTTCGGTAGCTAAAGAGAGGGATTCTTCATAATTGCCAGTGGCTGCCTCAGCCTCTGCAAGATTAATTGTATAGATTGCTCTGTTTGTTGCACTCTCTGCTGACGAAAATTCAATAGCTTTTTTCAGGTATTTGATGATAGATTCATAATCTTCTATCTCATAAAAAATTACGGCGATGTTATTTAATACGTGTGAGAATCCATTATAATAATTGGCAGAGGTGAACAGGTTGAGTGCTTCGAGGTAATGGGCGAGTGCCAGGCCGTTTTCGTTTGTGTAATAATAATAGATCCCTTTGTAATTGTCAATAATTCCTTTATTTAAAGGCATGTCGGGATAGCTAACATCAAGAAGAATATTAATACAGTCATAAAACCCATCAAAATCACCTTCATCAAGCATTTTGGTGCTTAAATCATAATACTCGAGTAAAAAATAATCCCTGAAACCTTCAAATGGGGGATACTCATAGCATTCCGGGAATAGTGTAACCTGTCCGGTCGCTCCAATAGAAAGAAACGTTAGAATCCCAATAAAGACTTTCTTAATTTTGTTCATATTCCCCTATGAAGATCAGACGTTACAATTTGTGAAATTATTTACTAATTTCAAAAATTTCACTGCTTAATTTTCCATCATATAATATAGTAGTGACTTTTTCTCCCTTATTCAGACCTTTAATACCTTTTACTGCTCTGTTATCCTTTAGTGTAATTGAGTATCCGCGTTTTAATACATTTTCAGGGCTAAGGTGATGAATTAATTTGCCGATCTGTTTAATTTTCAGATTCTTGTCATACAAGTTCCTGCCGGGTTCTGTTTGTAATTTGATCAGCTTGTCTGATAATAACCCTTGTTTTATGTTTATGTAGAACTTAAGGTTATTAATCAGGTGACCTGCTTTTGATAAGATTTCCTGTTCTTTTGACCTGAGGAGAAGTTTTACCCTGTTTTCGAGAACCATACTCCTGGTTTTAAGCAGGTTTGATTTTTTTACTATCTCATTTCTTGCTACAGGCATTAATTTCAGGCTGAACGTTTCAATTTTGGTTCGGTTTGACTTCAATATTCTTTCTGTATTATCGATTATAGAGTCTTTAATGGACAGAAGATGATTTTCAACTGATGCAGTGGTTTCAATTATTAAATCAGCCGCAGCAGTAGGGGTTTTACAATTTCGGTTTGCAACAATATCGGTAACCGAAAGGTCTTTGTCATGGCCTATGCCGGTAATTACCGGTATGGGGAATTGGGTTATGAAATAGCCCAGTTCATAATTATCAAACCAGTTAAGATCTGTCTGAGATCCTCCTCCCCTGACAATCACCACAACATCATAATTAACCGGACCGGCATTTATCCTGTCGAAAGCACTAATTATTGAGAGTGATGTTTCATAACCTTGCATTGCAGCATGGAACAGATCTGCTTCATAGGTGTACCCGTAAGGGTTATTGATGAGATGATCACTGAAATCCTGATAGCCTGCTGCTTTCTCAGATGAAATTACTGCAATATTTTTTGGCAGCAGGGGAAGCGATAACAGCTTGTTCATTTCAATAACACCATCACTCCTGAGCCTGTTTATGATCTCTCTCTTCTTCAATGCGAGGTCGCCGATAGTGAATTTTGGGTCAATGTCAAGAATAATAAGGCTGAGTCCATACAAAGAGTGATACTCAATCTTAACTTTCACCATTATTCTGAGTCCTTCAGCCAGGTCGTGACCAGCTGTAGTTTTAAAGTATGGAATGAGCAACCGGGCCTGCCGGTTCCAGATTATTGCTCTTATGCGAGCTATTACATTGTTATCATGAGAACTGGTTTCAGTCAGTTCAAGGTAATAATGTCCCGAATAATTTATTTTCAGCTCTGACACCTCTGCTCTTACCCAATACTCTTCGGGTAATTTGTCGATTAATGATTCTCTTATTCTCTCCTGTAATTCCGAAAGAGAAAAGTTATTGATACTTTCTTTCATTCTCCGGTTTTTATAATAATTGCTTTTTCATTGAATCCCGATCCTTCCGCAGCCAAAATATATGGTCCCGGCCGCAGATTGCGGAATTCCGGTATTTGCATAACAGGGCCATTATCTCCCTTAAATGTCCTGCTTATCATTAATGATCCGGATAGATTATATATCCTGATCTCCAGATCGTTAATTATATCGTTAACTCGTAAGAAAAGGTCTCTTTTGGCCGGATTGGGATAGATGACAATTCTTTTGCTTTTTGAAATGATCACTTCGTTAAGCCTTACCCATGAATTGTAGAAATTTGCAATACCGTATCCATAGAGAGAATCGGGAAAAACGTATCTGTCGGCGCCAATTTTAATAGAATTTATTATGTCTTTGTTGGTTGCAGCAGGGTAGGCCTGCATAAGGCAGGCTGTCAGGCCGGAAGCAATCGGGCATGAGAAAGAGGTGCCATTTCCCTGTTGCACAAAGCCTGGGTTTCTTTGGTAAGATACTTCAACCCCCATAGTGGTGATATCGGGTTTAACACGCCTGTCGTATGATGGTCCGGCAGAGGAGAAACCTGAAATAATACCATATTGATTAATAGCTCCTACTGCCAGTACATTCTCATTATCGGCAGGAGCAGTGATGTATTTCCATGGTTCATCCCTTGAATTTCCGGCTGAATTTATAACGACCATGCCACGGGAACAGGCAATGCCGGCAGCTTTGGAAATAAAAATTGTTTCTCCGTCCATCTGGTGGTACACATAATTATAAGCCGGATCGTCAAACAGTGAATATCCTAATGAAGTTGACAGAATATCCGCTCCGGCACTATCGGCAAATTCTGCTGCAGCTACCCAGAAATCTTCTTCAACCGGGTATTCGGATCCGACATCTTCACTTCGTAACAGAATATATTCAGCTCCGGGGGCCGAGCCTTTAATATGTCCCGGAATATCACCTGCAAGTATTGAAAGTACTGCAGTACCGTGGTAACTATGATCGAAAACATAGTCTGTTTGTAATACAAAGTCATAGGTCGGACCAACTCTGTTATCCAAAAACAGATGGCTTAATGATTCTACCATATTCCCATAGGTGAACCCCGCATCAATTACAGCGATTAGAATTCCATCACCCTCGAAACCCATATTATGCAGGTTGTCTCCTCTGACTATCTCAAGTTGACATCTGAATGATGGAGATTCATCAGATAAGTATTCTTCCTCAAATTTTCTGATTATAGATTGCCCTTTTCCTGTAACAGGAGGCTTAACAAGCTTTATCGAGTCAATAAATGATATCCCGGTAAGTATCGGTTTATCGACAGGCAGTTGGGTAGTCACTACTACTGTATTCATCCATTTTGATACACAATGTATATTAAGGCCCCTTTGCCTTAAAGAATCGAGATATGGCTTATGCAGTGGCAGGTCGGAATAACCGGTTGTAACACCGTTTTTTATTCGTCGTTCAATAGATCTCAGGGAGAGATAGTCTTCGGGAATATACTGATATTGATTTGATCCTCCTTTATCATTGAGGTAAATACGATAAAAATAATCTGAATTACTTTCTGTCTGTGCATACAGGCTGAGAGTAAATAAAGCACACGGAAGTATTAGTAATATCTTACTGAACAGAGTATTCATGGGTTACCATTTCACTACACCGGATTTTTCAGGATCTTCAATCTTCCCTCCTTTTTTTTCAAGCATATCGAGGTATTCAGTCTCTTTTCTGATTAATTCGGTTCTGTTTTCAGGGATACCATTATGATATACAATCGTTTTACCCTCCGTTCCGTTGGCATTATAAAACTTCCATCTCCCATCTCTGACATCATTTTTGTACAAACCAACAATCTCTTTCTTTCCATCAGGATGAAAAGATTGAAATGAACCGTTTACTTTACCAATCACATATGACGATAAAAGACATATTGTGCCATCAGTGAAATATTGTTTCCATGCCCCGTCTTTTATATTATTCTTATAATTAATCTCCTCTGCTATGTTTCCGTTCCAGTGATATTTTATACTGGGACCCTCTTTGGAATTATTAATATAATTCTCCCTGCAGATAAGGCAATCTTCAAACCTGGCGGAGTAAAATTTCCATATCCCTGTTCTCATTTGTTTTATATAGATCCCTCTGGCAGCTATAAAACCGCCCGGATGATAGAAAGTGGCATCAACCGAATCGGTTGTTCTGCTGTGGATAAGTATTGATATCAGATCACCATTCTGGTAGTATCTTTTAAATTCACCTACAGGTTTGCCATCAATAAAATATCCATCATACAGGATGTTCCCGTTTTCAAATTTTTTTATCCATTTACCCTGCTTAATACCGTTTTCATCAACCCTGTTATTAAGCTCCTGCTCTTGCGAAAAAGCAATCTGAAAGGTAAATATGAGAAATATGGTTGTAATCTGTCTGATCATCATATAAAATGAGTTTTGTATTGTAAAAATAAAAAAACGCCCTGAATAATCAGGGCGTTTCGATATTTATCTGACAGGGAGAGTTTATTTAACCTCTTCAAAATCGACATCTGTAACTTCGTCATCTCCGTCACCTTTAGCTTGCTGTTGTCCGCTTTCCGGGTCGGCCTGGGGTTCTCCCTGTTGTGATTTGTATATCTCCTCGGAAGCTGCCTGCCATAGAGTATTCATCTCATTCATAGCCTTCTCGATTGCATCAAGGTCCTGATTCTTATGAGCTTCTTTCAGATCGGCAAGTGCTTTCTCAATGGGCTCTTTTTTATCTGCAGGAAGTTTATCTCCAAACTCTTTGATCTGTTTTTCAGTCTGGAAGATCATACTATCGGCTGCGTTTATTTTATCCACAGTCTCTTTGGCTTTCTTATCAGATTCTTCGTTAGCTTTAGCTTCATCTTTCATCTTCTGAATATCTTCATCACTTAAACCTGATGATGCTTCAATCCTGATACTTTGCTCTTTACCTGTTCCCTTATCCTTAGCTGCTACATTTAATATACCGTTGGCATCAATATCAAAGGCTACTTCAATCTGCGGGATTCCTCTGGGTGACGGTGGTATTCCATCAAGATGGAATCGTCCGATTGTTTTATTACCTGCTGCCATTGGTCTCTCTCCCTGAATTACATGTATTTCAACTGAAGGCTGATTGTCTGCTGCAGTTGTAAATGTCTCAGTCTTTTTCGTAGGAATGGTTGTGTTAGACTCGATAAGCTTTGTCATTACTCCACCCATTGTTTCAATACCGAGTGAAAGAGGTGTTACATCAAGCAGAAGAACATCTTTTACTTCTCCTGTAAGAACACCTCCCTGGATTGCTGCACCAATGGCAACTACCTCATCGGGGTTTACACCTTTTGACGGAGTTTTACCAAAGAATTTCTCTACAACTTCCTGAATGGCAGGGATCCTTGTCGAGCCACCCACAAGAAGAACTTCATTAATATCGGAGGGTTGCAGGCCTGCATCTTTCAAAGCCGTTTTACATGGCGCTATAACTGCCTGGATAAGACTATCTGCGAGTTTCTCAAAGTTGGCACGGGTAAGGGTTTTAACAAGGTGTTTCGGAATACCGTCTACCGGCATTATATATGGAAGATTTATTTCGGTACTGGTTGAACTTGACAGTTCAATTTTGGCTTTTTCTGCTGCCTCTTTTAACCTTTGAAGGGCCATCGGGTCTTTTTTCAGGTCTATACCCTCGTCCTTCTTAAATTCTGAGGCCAGCCAGTCGATTATGACCTGGTCGAAATCATCACCACCAAGATGAGTGTCGCCGTTAGTCGATTTAACTTCAAATACTCCATCTCCAAGTTCCAGAAGTGATATGTCGAATGTTCCTCCACCAAGATCGAAAACTGCAATTTTCAGATCTTCAGCTTTTTTATCAAGGCCATAGGCAAGTGCTGCGGCAGTAGGCTCGTTAATTATTCTTTTTACTTCCAGTCCGGCAATTTCACCTGCCTCTTTAGTGGCCTGGCGCTGCGAATCATTAAAATATGCAGGTACAGTAACAACAGCTTCTGTAATCTCCTGACCAAGATAGTCTTCGGCAGTTTTCTTCATTTTCTGAAGAACCATTGCTGAAATTTCCTGTGGTGAGTAGAGCCTCTCATCAATTTTTACGCGTGGGGTGTTGTTGTCTCCTTTAACTACAAGATAGGGGACTCTCCCAATATCCTTCGAAACATTACCAAACAACTCGCCCATAAATCTTTTTATGGAGTAGATTGTTTTAGTTGGATTAGTGATTGCCTGACGTTTTGCAGGATCACCAACTTTCCTCTCGCCGTTTTCAATAAAAGCGACTATAGAGGGGGTTGTGCGTTTCCCTTCACTGTTAGGGATAACCACCGGTTCATTACCCTCCATAACCGAAACACAGGAGTTTGTTGTTCCTAAATCAATACCAATTATCTTTCCCATTATATATTATTTAATATGTTATCGTTTTTTCAATTGATTTATCAATGATTGTGCCATCCGGGATTTAACAGTGTTTCATGAAAAATTGACACTTTGTAAACTTCTTCTTTTCAATATTGAATGTTAAAGTGACAAAAAGACATGAAAACAAGCAGTTTCTTTTGGTTGATCGCCGATAAAGCAGTAGCAGTACATTTATCTGAAACAAATTCGTAGCTTTGTTGCAGAAACCTCAAAGAAAGTATATTATGTCAATCCATAAATCGGTTAAACGGGTAACTACTCATGTCCTTAATGAGATGAAGCTAAAAAACGAGAAGATAGCGATGCTTACTGCATATGACTACTCCATGGCAAAGATCGTTGATGAGGCCGGTATTGATGTTATACTGGTAGGCGATTCTGCATCAAATGTCATGGCAGGACATGAAACTACTGTCCCGATTACTCTCGAAAATATGATCTATCATGCCCAGTCGGTTGTGAGAGCAGTAAAAAGAGCCCTTATTGTTGTAGATCTGCCTTTTGGAACATACCAGGGAAATTCCAAAGAGGCCCTTATATCTGCTGTAAGAATTATGAAGGAGACAGGGGCACATGCAGTTAAACTCGAAGGGGGAAGAGAGATTTGTGAATCGGTTGAGAGAATTTTATCTGCAGGCATACCGGTAATGGGTCATCTCGGCCTCACTCCGCAGTCGATACACAAATTTGGCACCTATGTTGTCAGGGCTAAAGATGAAAATGAAGCAAACAGGCTGGCGGAGGATGCGGTGTTGCTACAGGAAAAAGGTGTATTTGCAATTGTGCTGGAGAAGATACCGGCCACGCTGGCAGAGCAGGTTACAATTAGTCTGAATATCCCGACTATCGGGATTGGTGCAGGACACGCAGTAGACGGGCAGGTTTTGGTGTTACATGATATGCTGGGTATTACTCAGGAATTCTCACCACGTTTTCTAAGACGTTATCATAATCTCTATCAAGAGATTGGCGGGGCTGTTAAGAGTTATATTAATGATGTGAGGTCGGTAGATTTTCCAAATGAGAAAGAGCAATATTAATGATGAAGATACTCTATGAAGATAATCATCTGATTGCCGTAAATAAAAGTGTATCTGACCTTGTACAGGGTGACAAAACTGGCGATCAGACACTTGCTGATCGTGTACGTATTTACATTGCTGAAAAATACAATAAACCGGGAGAGGTATTTCTCGGGATAACTCACCGGCTGGATCGTCCGGTAAGCGGGGCCGTTCTGTTTGCCCGTACTTCAAAAGCACTTGAGCGGCTGAACCGTATGTTCAGGGAAGGGGAGATTGATAAACAATATCTGGCAATTGTAAAAGAACGACCACCTGAAGATGAAGCAAAAATTACCCATTTTCTTAAAAAGAATGAAAAGCAGAATAAGTCATATGCTTATGACAATATGGTAAAAGGCAGTAAGGAGGCCTCTCTTACCTATAAGATGCTTGCCAGGACTGATAAATATTACCTGCTGGGTATTACTCTTCATACAGGCAGACACCATCAGATAAGGTGTCAGCTTGCCAGGATCGGTTGCCCGGTTAAAGGTGACCTTAAATATGGTTTTCCAAGATCCAATGCCGACGGGGGTATTTCACTTCATGCCGGAAGTATAAGTCTTATTCATCCGGTGAAAAAAGAGAAATTGATTATCTCAGCCCCCATTCCCGGAAATGATTTATGGCCGCTGTTTAGCGATTTTATAAAAATGTAAATGGCTGCCCGTAAAAGACAGCCATTAATCGAAACTGAATATATCAGAGGTCAGGATGTTATCTCTATTTTTTCTCTTTTATCTTTTCAACCACTTTCTTCTCCTTAACTACTTTCTTTTCACCCTTTTTCATCACTTCTGTATCTATAGTAACCTTTTCACCTTCAACATGAACTTTTCCATCCTTTATCGTAATAACAGCATCCCCGTCTATTACCAGCTCGGTAACTTCCCCTTTTGACCTGATAATAATATGTGAGCTTCCCTCTTTTATGTCAACATCATGATGTTTGAAGATAGCCATATCTTTATGGATATCCTTATGGCCATCTTTATGGGCTTTATGGTCCTTATCAATAGAAATCCAAACGGAACCATCTTTATCCCCCTTTTTCACTATATAAATATTCTCATCTTTTTCACCTGTCTCTTCTTGTGCATTGGCAATATGGCTGGAAAAACCAAAGAAAAAAAACAGCATTGCTAAAAATATGGCACCTCTTTTCATCTCATATTAATTTAGTTATAAGGCAAATATATTGCATTATCAGACTCAATCCAGTTAAGTCGGGGTTAAAAGAAGTTAAGAAAAAGTTAAAATCTCTTCAGGTACCACAATAAAATAATATTTTTGTGATATGCGAAGATGGAAGTTTACAGGACTTGTAGTGTTGATGGTTTTTTCACTGCTGGGCATTATCTGGGTTCAGATGGTTTGGATCAATAATGCTATTGCAATAAGAAATGGTCTTTTTAACAAGTTAGTGTACCAGAGTCTTCAGTCTACAGCAAGAAAGATTGAGATGACCCGCCAGATGGAGTTTTACCGGAGGATGATGATTGCTGATTCATTACTGCAGTCACAGACCACCGATATGAAAACCAATCCTTTTGATCAGGATAACGATGAGAATATTATTATAAGATCGGGTACAGTGGGCACTTCTGAGACATTTTCATTCAAAATGACCGATAATGGGAGGGAGGTAGGGTTCTCGGGCGATTACCAGGCGGAAGTAATTACCGATAGCACCCCTTATGTAATTAAGTATGACAACAGGGTAACGGCTTTTGATGGTGCAAGGTACGCCACAGGCGATGAGTTGGTTGTTAACCAGCAGGAATTCCGGCATTGGCTCAGCACGAAATCAGCGGAATTGAGAAGGATGGGGGATCAGATGGTAAATGAGATATACAATTGGGAACTTAACACCAATACTGATAGAAATATTGTACTCAATACACTCAGGGAGGATCTTGGCAACTCGGGTATATTTACACCATTTGAATTTGCAATTCTGGAAGATAACAGGGTGGTGGATGGTTTGTATAACAGGGCTTCGGAAAAAGAATTCATAGGCAGTAACTACTCGGTAGCCCTTTCCCCCGATCGTCTTATAAAGAAGAATACCAGATTATCTGTCGTGTTCCCTGAACGAAAAAATTACATACTTGGATCAATGTCAGTTTTACTGGGAGCATCCATGCTGTTTTCAATAATTATACTATTTACATTTGCACTGAGTATCTTCTTCATAATCAGGCAAAAAAAGACATCAGAGATGAAATCCGATTTCATCAATAATATGACACATGAGTTTAAAACTCCCATTGCAACCATATCACTTGCTGCTGACACAATAGCTAATTCGAAGATCATTGGCAATGAAGAGAGAATCCGGCATTTTGTAGGAATGATAAAGAAAGAGAATACACGAATGAATAAACAGGTTGAGAATATCCTGCAGATCTCCTCTCTTGACAGGCATGATTTAGAGTTTGATTTTCAGCATGTTGATATTCATTCTATTATTGCCAGATCTATAGAGACCATAGGAATCCAGGTGGAGGAAAGAAACGGGAACATATTCTTTTTCCAGGAAGCAGAGAATCCGTTTATTGAGGGAGACAGGGAGCACCTTACTAATCTGGTACATAATCTGCTTGATAATGCTAATAAATATTCACCTGAAAATCCCGAAATTACAGTTAGAACAGAAACGGTTAATACCAGTTTAATGATCTCTGTTGAAGATAAGGGAATCGGAATGAACCGCTCTGTTCAGTCAAAAATATTTGAAAGATTTTATCGTCAAACCGGTGGTAATGTGCATAATGTAAAAGGTTTCGGACTTGGTCTTAGTTATGTCAGTGCAATCGTTGAGGCTCATAAAGGGCATATAGAACTGTTTAGTGAGCCTGGTAAGGGAACAAGATTTAAAGTATATTTGCCACAAAGTCTTGAAAAATGATGAGCACTTCACTAAAAATATTCCTTGTTGAGGATGACCTTAGTTTCGGTTCAGTACTGAAATCTTACCTTGAGATAAATGAATTTGAGGTAACATGGATTAATGATGGTAAGTATGCAGTTGAAGCATTCAAAAAAAATAGTTTTAACCTCTGTATTCTCGATGTTATGCTTCCTAATGTTGATGGCTTCACCATTGCACACGATATCAGGGAACTGAATAAGAGGGTGCCGATAATCTTTCTTACGGCGAAAAAATTAAAGGAGGATGTTCTGAAAGGATATGGAATTGGGGCTGATGAGTATATTACCAAACCGTTTGATACCGATATTCTGCTTGCCAAAATAAAGGTTATAGTATCACGAACTGGTGCCGTTAAGCAGACAAAAGATGTAATGGAGATTGGAATATTTAAATTTAACAGAAAGATCCGTATCCTCTCTGATGGCGTTGAAGAGAGAAAACTATCTCCCAAGGAGGCTCAACTGCTTGAAATGCTTGCAGCCTCTTCTAACACTTTGTTAAGCAGAGAGGTGGCTTTAAAAGCAATATGGGGATCGGATGATTATTTTACTGCAAGGAGTATGGATGTATATATTACAAAGCTTCGTAAGTATCTTTCAGATGATCCGGGTATTCAGATCAGGAATATACATGGCGCCGGTTTTCAGATGATAATCGAAAACTAACTCAGTCACCGAGACTCTTTTTATTGAATTTGAATGGCAACAATCCGCTTATCCCATCAATCACCCTGATCTTTTTATTTCCATATAAAATAATTCTGATCTTTTCGCCTGAACGCTCTTCCTCTTCAGCTATTATCTGTCTGCAATTTCCACACGGAGAAACAGGCTCCGGGGTAAACTCATTATTTGTTATAGCACTTATCGCCAGTGTCCTGATAGGGATATCAGGATAATTTGCCCCGGCATATGTAATAACTGTCTGTTCTGCACACGAACCTGACGGAAACGCTGCATTCTCGCGATTATTGCCTTTTAGCAACTGTTCATTTCCCAGCCTCACACATGCACCAACCCTGAAACCTGAATATGGAGCATATGCATTTTCTGCGGCTGCCATTGAAGCCTTAACGACCTCCCTGTCGTTCTCATTTAATTCACTCAGATCACGGAATTCATCAAAATAGATCTCAATTTTATTTTTCACAGAGTCTCCTTTATTACAGTTAATGTTTAAAATTAATAAAATAAGTTAATTAAAAGTATTGCATCATTTCCAAAATAATTTAAGGTATTACTATTTTTGAACAAATTATAAAAACATGAAATATCTCCGGTGGCTTTTATTTATTATGCTTTTTGTATCCTCCTGTCATTCCACGCGTACTGTGGTGCAACCGAATAATACTATTAAGCATGCAAAGGGGGAGGTTAACAATTATACAAACCTTTATGCGGGTTTTGCCATATCGGAGATGGAGCGAACCGGTGTCCCTGCAAGTATTACACTGGCTCAGGGAATTATTGAATCAGATTATGGAAGAAGCAGGCTTGCTCGTGTGGCAAATAATCACTTTGGAGTAAAATGTCATAATGACTGGAAAGGAAAGAAGATCTATCACGATGACGATAAAAGAGGTGAATGTTTCAGGAAGTATAGCAGGGTAGAAGATTCTTTTACAGATCATTCCGATTTTCTCGTTAATGGCTCAAGATATGATTTTCTTTTCGACCTGAAAAGGGACGATTATAAGGGATGGGCAAGAGGATTGAAAAAGGCGGGTTATGCCACTAACCCTAAATATGCCAACATGCTTATAAATTCTATTGAAGAGAACCATCTTTATCTCTATGATAATATGTTAACCGGTAGAAGGCGTGGAAATAACAAACCGGAAACTGAACCGGATAAACTTAGTGTGACAAACCCTGTGATAACTGATGAAATACCTGAGGAAGAAGACATTGATAATTTTGTGATCACAAGAAATGAAAAGCGAACAGGTACTGTTAATCGCATACAATATGTAATAATAAAAGAATCTGATACTTATAAGAGCCTTGCATCGGAATTTGACCTTCTGAGCTGGGAATTATTCAGGTATAATGATCTTGAGGACGGTAGTGAATTAACACCGGGGATGCTTTTATACCTGCAGCCAAAACGAAACAAGGCCGAAGCCGGAAATGATTTTCACATTGTAAAAGATGGGGACTCCATGTGGAATATCTCTCAGTTATATGGGATTAAATTAAATACTTTGTATGAACGAAACCGTATAGAATCGGGGACTGAGCCTGCCGTTGGGACTGAATTATGGCTCAGGCAGACTAAACCTGAAGGTCTATAGTCATTTCAAAACCATCAAGGTTTATGCCTCTCAGGAATTCAGCAGCTGTCATAAGATTTTTCCCTTCAGGTTGTAGCATCAGAATATTTATGTAGCCATCTTCTACAGCAACCTTCAGACTGTTTTTCTCACTGAGAATAATTGTTCCCGGCTTAATCTGGTGTAGCGATATTTCATATGCAGAGGCAGTAATCTTAATCAGGATCTCTTTTTTCTGCCCTTTAAGGAGAGCCCTTGCTCCCGGGCGTGGTGATAGCCCCCTGATAAAATTGTGTATTCTTTCGGAAGAACCTCCCCAGTTAATAAAACAATCGGAGGGAAATATCTTTGGTGCACTCTTAATAACATTATTTTCTGTTAGTAATTTTGTTTGATCTGTTAACTGAGCACTGTCTGACCAAAGTAACCTGACAGTCTCTTTAACAAGTGAAGCTCCCATTTCCATTAAGCGATCATGTAATATGCCTGCTGTTTCGTCTGGACCAATTGATGTCTCTTCACTGAGTATAATTTTCCCGGTATCGATCTCTTTATCAAGTAAAAATGTTGTTACACCGGTTTTTGTTTCGCCGTTAATAATTGCATGGTTAATTGGAGCAGCCCCACGGTATCGTGGAAGCAGTGATGCATGCAGGTTAAAAGTGCCTTTTGCCGAAATTTCCCATACCGATTCGGGTAACATTCTGAATGCTACTACAACAGCAATGTCGGGCTTCAGATCAGTAATACTTCTGATAAAACCTGGATCTTTAAGATTTCCTGGTTGCAGCAGAGGGCTTAAACCAGTCTTGTCGGCATATTCGGCAACGGCAGACCGTCTTAACTTCCTGCCACGTCCTGCAGGCTTGTCGGGGGATGTTACTATACCTACAATATTGTGATTACTATTGTGCAGGGCTTTAAGGCTTGCAACAGCAAAGCCGGGTGTACCCATAAATAATATCCTGGGTTGGTTCTTCATGCTTTCAGCAGGTAAAACTAAAAAAAATGAATTGATTAACGCTATTTGTGTTCAACATCATACGGTAATAGTTAATAAATCGGTAACTAATTTATATTTTTATGGTTTCATTTTAAATTGAGGGTCGTTATGCATAATAAAACAAATGTTTTTCATTGGCGCAGTTACATAAGTTTTGCATTGGCCATTACTTTTCTGATGATTTCAGTTTCAGGTATTATTTTGTATCTCGCTCCTCCGGGAAGGATTGCCAGATGGATATCATGGATGATGCTTGGAATGTCGAGAGCCCAGTGGGAATCGCAGCATACACTCTTTTCTTGTCTTTTTATTATTCTTGTAGTTGTTCATCTTTTTTTTATGAACTGGCAACTATTTTTTTCTTATCTCAAAAATAAGATTGAGAATGGGAAATCTTATTCAAAAGAGATAATAACCGCATCGGCAACCATTTTTGTCATATTTGTTATTACACTTTTTGAAATACCTCCTGCTGTGAATGTTATGAATCTGGGCAGCCTGTTTTCGGATTCATGGGGTAAAAAGATCAGTCATCCTCCTGTTCCGCATACCGAAGAGATGACCCTTAATGAAATAGCAGCTAACCTGGTTGACACCACAACCGATATCCTTATTGAGAAAATGAGATCGGCAGGATATAAAGTGAATGGTGGAGATCAGACCCTTAATGAGGTTGCAGACCTGAATGGGGTTTCTCCGGCAACTGTTTTTGATGCAATAAGCCCGGGATTTACTCTGTTTCGGTTGAAGGCAGATTAACCTGTTACTTATTCCTGCTCTGTTTGCGACAGGTCAGGTTATGTCCCATCTTATCAGCTTTTGTGCGCAGATAGAATTCATTATGCGGATTGGGAGGGATCTCCAGCGGAACAGTATCAATAATCTTAATCCCATAACCTTCGAGCCCGGCCCTTTTTACAGGGTTGTTGGAGATAAGTTTTACTTTACCAAGTCCAAGCTGGTGCATAATATTTGCGCCAACGCCATAATCTCTTTCATCTTCACCGAACCCAAGTTCCAGATTAGCTTCAACAGTGTCACGCCCCTGCTCCTGTAACTTATATGTTTTGATCTTATTGAAAAGTCCGATCCCCCGACCTTCCTGGTTCAGGTAAATTACCGCACCTTTACCCTCAGCCTCTACCATCTGCATGGCATGATGAAGTTGTGGTCCGCAATCACATCTTAAAGATGCAAAAATATCACCTGTAAAACAGGAAGAATGAACTCTGACAAGTACTGGCTCATCCTTATCCCATGTCCCCTTGACAATTACGGCATGTTCCAGAAGGTTACTGGTTTGGCGGAACGGGATAAAATCAAAATTTCCAAATTCGGTTGGTAATTTTACCCTCTCACCCATCTCCACTATGCAATCTTCGTTTAGCCTGTAGGTTATCAGGTCCCGTATCGAGATTATTTTAACACCAAATTTTTCAGAGATATTTACCAGGTCTGGCAGCCTTGCCATGGTCCCATCCTCATTCATAATTTCAACCAGGGTGCCTCCCGGTCTTAACCCGGCCATTTTTGTAAGATCTACCGCTGCTTCTGTGTGGCCTGCTCTTCTGAGTATTCCTTTTGATTTTGCTTTGAGCGGGAAAATATGTCCCGGTCGGCCAAGTTGCTCCGGTTTTGTTTTGGGATTAACCAGGGCCGTAATTGTATTTGCCCTGTCAGAAGCTGATATGCCTGTTGATGTATTTTTGCTAAGCAGATCTACACTTACGGTAAACTGGGTTTCGTGCAGCGATGTGTTTTTCCCCACCATAAGATCTAATTCAAGCTTCTGGCATCTCTCCTCAGGAAGTGCTACGCAGATCAGTCCCCGGCCATTGGTAGCCATGAAATTGACGATTTCTGGCGTAATAAGTTCGGCAGCACAAATAAAGTCTCCTTCATTCTCCCTGTCTTCATCATCAACCACTATCACCATCCGTCCACTCCTGATCTCATCAATGGCTTCCTCAATAGTATTAAACATGATACTGGTATTATTGCTTTTTGTCATTTGCTCTCCCTCCTGGTATATTGCATCAAATTTGACACAAAAGTATTATTTGTTACTAAATTTCCCTAATAAATGAGATAGAAAAGCTCTCATAGATTCTATGATTTATCTCATGCGTTCAGCTTTTTCCCACGAAGCTGAATAATTCCCATTTATATAGTTCAGAATCCCTTTGAGGCTCGCAAGGTTCATTACTGAGAGGTAAAAAGGCAGGAAAAGAATTTTCATCTGTAAATGGGTATTTTGTAATATGGCACCTGCAAAAACCATTAGGTAGAAAAGTGATTGCAACAGCATCGCGAGGGTATAAATATCAGGTTTAGGAGGTTGCAGGAGAAGGATAGACAGATTCAGGATAAATATCAGGATAAATGCAAATGGCACAACAGTCCACCTCAGAACCTTGTGAGATATAAACTGGAACGAATAGAATCCGTATTTTAAAGGATTAAGTACTTCCCGGTTCATTACCAGAGACTGTATGCCGCCAGTTGCTATTCTGACCTTCCTTTTAAATTCCTCCCTGATATTCAAGGATGCTTTTTCAATTGCAAATGATAAAGAACTGTATTTTACCTTAAATCCTTTTTTGATTACACTGAGTGAAATACTAAAGTCATCATTGATAACATTCTCATCAATGTTTTCAAACAGTTCAGTACGGAGCCCTAAAAGTTCACCTGCACCACTTATGGTAGAATTGACTATTGATTCGAGTTTTTTAATATACGATTCATATTTCCAGTAAGCTCCTTCACCAGCACTAACAGCATTCCCTGTTCTACCAGTAGTTATACGTTTCTCGCCTGAGACGCAGGCTGTTGCAGGATCCTTGAAAAATTCTGCCATATGCCTTATCGACCCTTCATTCAGCATAGTATTGGCGTCGCTAAAAATGACTATTGGAGTTTTTACGAATTTCATTACCCTGTTGATGGCCTGCGATTTACCTTCTTTAAGTTCCTGATGATATACTTCTATTTCAGGGTATGTTTTTAGAAGTTCAGGAGTACCGTCATCAGATCCGTCGGTTACCCAGATGATTTTCAGCTTGTTGGCCGGGTAGTCGAGGCAGGAAATATTGTCCATTTTGGTGGCAATAAAATCCTTTTCATTATATGCTGCTATTAACAGGCTCACTTCAGGGAACTCCGAATCGGTAACATGGTGGTTGTTTTTTGACCCTTTCCTTTTAAAAATACTGATAGTGAACAATATAACAGTATATCCCATGTAGGTATACAGGATAATACCGGTAAATATCCAGAATAGTATCTTCAGTATCATATCAGCTGTTCGTTATAAAATTTCATTAATCCGGCTATATTATCTTTATTCAGGTGTTTATCCATTATATAATTATGCGAATTAACCTGTATTTTGTCAAGCATCCTCTTGTTTCTGATCAACATAGATACCTGTTTCCTGAATTCATGAGGTTCGTTGGCTATAAGTAAATGTTCCCTGTTGATCACCTCCATACCTCCTGCACCGGTTGTTGTTGTGACAACTGCTTTCCCCATTGCCATGGCCTGTACTATTCTTATTCGCATTCCGCTGCCCGCCAACAGGGGAACCAGCAAAATTGTGCACTGGCTGATAAATTCATCAGCATTTTCAACTTCACCGGCAAATTCAATCCCGGGCAGGTTCAGTTTTCGCACAAGCCATTGAGGTGCATCTCTTCCTGCAATTCTTAATACAATATCCGGGTGTTCACATCTAAGCTCCTTCCATATATTCTTTACCATCCATAACAGGCCCTCCTGATTGGGTCTCCAGTCGAGTGACCCGATATAAGCCAGCATGTTAGTATTTTCATTACTTCTTCCAGCTTCAGGCAGCTTGTCGATACCATACGGAACCATATAAGACGGAATGAATACACCGGCATCCCTGAAAAATTTCAGATCTGTTTTTGAAATTGAGACAAGCATATCGCAGCTTGCAGCTGACCTTATCTCATATTTCCTTATCTTCCGGGCAAGCGATCTGAAATAGATTTTTTTAAGAGGGTTTATTGTACTGGCAGCCATTCCTCTCCATATCTCGTTTTCAACATTATGTGTACGCAAAGAAATCAGAGCAGTGGAATGATTTCTTATGACAGGGATGTAGGGAGCAAGATTCATGCCCTCTATCTGGATGATGTCGTAATCTTTGTTGCCCAGTAGCTTACATAATTTGTTTTGTAATTTACGGGACCGGAAACGTTTAATATTATACGGTATGGCTGAAAAGAAAAAGCTGATCACCAGCTCAATCGGGTTTATCACGGTATTTACATAAACTGTGTGGATATCTATCCTGTTGCTGATCGTTTCCGGAATCTTTTTGTTGTCATGTAAGTGTTTGGAACTTTCTATTGCCAGAAGACTCAACTCTGTTCTGGCTGAGAGCATTCCATTTACGATGGCTCCCACGGCAAGTGCCCCTCCGCTGTTGGCCGGCCACGGAATTTTATCACTCAGAATAAGTATTTTCATTCTGGCCATTTTTAAAGGATAGAATTCTGACGATTTTCTTCAGGAAGAGTGAATAAGTTTCACTGCTCATTATTACCGAGTCAGTGGTAGCTTTGTAGGTAAGGAACCCTCCAATAAAAAGTAAAACTATTGTCGAAGCCCACATCCCTGCAACAGCACTGGTGATACCCTCTTTGGCAAACTTTTCACCGGTTAAGGTCAGAACGTAATAGAAAACGAAAAAGAGAACTGAAATTACCACCGGCATTCCTAAACCTCCCTTTCTTATTATTGCACCAAGTGGTGCACCTATAAAAAAGAAGACCAGGCAGGCGAATGAAAGTGTAAATTTCTTATGCCATTCAATCTCATACTTCCTCAACCTTTTTATTTCCCTGTAAATTATCTGATTCTTTTCATTTACATATTTCAATCCTGTCCGGGCTAAGGTTAATGCGTAATTCACAACCGCCTCTTTTTCGATAATTGGCATAGAGGCATAAAGTGAATCAACATTAAAAACCAGGTGCTCATTATTCACTGTCTCCCGGTTATCAATGTTCCTGGTGAAGTTTTTCCGTACATATATTTTAGAATGCTGGAATTCAGAAATATGAGCATCTTGTCTTGTTGTAAGCTTTATTGACAATGAATCGATGAAGTAATTAAGCTGATTCATATCAAGCATTGTCTGGTGCGATTTAAACAGGTTCAGGTCGCTGCGGTCAAGATCGAATCCGGATAGTTCTAACAGGATAGTCTGCTTCTCAAAAGCATCACTCCTGAAGGGATATGAGCGATCTGATATTGATTTGTTTTTTTCGGTTATGTCATTGTAAGAATAACCATTATAAAGGGTAAATAACAGACCTGATTCGTTGGGTGTCATGTTCATATATCCGGAATCGGCATATATTAAGGAATTATTTCCTGCCTTTTCCCTGTGGTCATAGATAAGCACCTTCTCCAGCAGGTTTGTTACAGGGTCTTTGTCAGAGATTCTTATACTGAATCCCTCTATTCCGTTGTAGAATGTTCCTTCCTGAATATTTAATTCGGGTCGTTTTCTCCGAATATCATACATCAGGGTACGGGATTTCTTGTTAGAGTAGGGTAGTACATTATTGGCAAAAAAGAAAGATCCCACGCTGATAAAGATTATCAGTATAGTAAGAGGCCTCATGATCCGCTGTAGTGAAATACCTGATGATTTAAGGGCAGTAAGTTCAAAGTTCTCTCCCATGTTTCCGAAGGTCATCAGGGATGCCAGCAGTATTCCCAGAGGCAGGGCGGTAGGTACAAATACAAGTGAAAACTGGAAAAGGAGTTCCATCAATATCTTTAATTCGAGTCCTTTACCGGCCATATCATCGACATACATCCACAGGAATTGCATTATCTGGATAAACAACACAATAAAGAATGTCAGTATCAGTGGTCCGATAAACGATTTCAGAACAAACCAGTCAAGTTTTTTCACCTGTCAGATAAATTAATATACAAAGGTATTGATTTTTTAGAAGAATAGCTGGTTACCCTTTACTCCTTGCCCTTCATCTTCATACTCCTACAATCCAAGGATATGTCTTAGTTCAGAAATCTGAGAATCCCAGAGGTAGATAGCATCCTCTTTTTCATCCTCTTCTGCGAAGTCTGTGATAAGCAGTGCTACATCACCTGTTAGTTCTTCGATATTTAATTTAAACTCGAAGTATCTGTCATCATCATTATCAGAATTATCAGAATCGAGCCATTTAAACTTTACATTTTTATTATCCTTTAATTGTGAAAGTTGTGCACGTTGCTCGGTTTGGTCCCATATAAAAGTATATATATCACCATCTACCTTAACATCGTCTGCGAACCATTCCGAAAGACCTTCGGCGGTGCTTAACCTTGAAAACAGAACTTTAGGGGAACTGTTAAGGGTATATTCCAGTTCGAAAATAACTTTCATTATGAATTACATTTATATGATTGTTTATCTCTTTCTGCAATATAAAGAAAATAAAGTAAATAAAAAATCGCTGTTGGACTTTTCTAATTATGTATTATATTTGCACCCGCAAAAGCACATAAAAAGAGAGTATTATATGTGTTTTTCAATAAGTTGGCGAGGTAGCTCAGATGGTCCCGATTTTTCAGAAATCGAAGATTTCGAAAAAAAATCGAGGATCCTCGAACTGGACACAAAATCGTAGATTTTGGCCATTTCGGGATTAGAGCGCATGAAGTTTTAATAATTATTATCTTTGAAATATTGTATGGCGAGGTAGCTCAGATGGTTAGAGCGCAGGATTCATAATCCTGAGGTCTGGGGTTCAATTCCCCATCTCGCTACAAGATGAAAAAGCTCCGGAGCATCCGCTCCGGAGTTTTTTATTTCAAGCCGGACCAAGCTTGCTTGGTATCCGGCCTGAAATAAAAACTCAATAATTTGCAGAGCAAATTTTGAGCTTTATTATCTTGTAATGCACCCCCTCAGGGAATCACGATTCGCCCCAAGGCGGATCGTAATTCCCTTTTTTGCCTGATCGGACTTTATTACCTTGTTAAGCACCCCCTCAGGGAATCACGATCCGGCGCTTTGTGCTTCCGAAGCCTTGGTGAAGGAGCAGCGGATCGTAATTCCCTCTCCCATGGGGAATTGTGATTTGTAAGATTTGTAAGATTGCTGCGGTTTTGCTGGTCCCTTACGCCTTTAGCCCTTCGCCGTTAGCCTTTTGTCGTTTGTCGTTTCCAATAAAAGATGTCCACATTAATATAAAATATGGACATCTATAAAAATCATGTTCAAAGATGTAGCCCTATAATAGCATTAGCAATGCAATTTTAGGTGCTGGCATGCAACCTGGTATGCTTTGACAGTAAAACAAGGAAATGTCAAATTCTTCCATATTTTGACAGTTGTGTCAAAATTGTCAACCAAACAGGGATCGCAATGTGAATTTCAATTTATAAGATTTATAAAATTCATAAGATTCGTAAGT
>JAUVKT010000057.1 GCA_030596125.1 Bacteroidales bacterium
ATGAAGCCATCAGAGACTGGATTAACAACCCCATCGACACCTACTATATAATTGGTTCAGTGGTAGGCCCACATCCATATCCTGATATGGTTGCCCGTTTTCAATCCGTTATCAGTGATGAAATACAAAAACAACTGAAAAGAATGGAAGGCAGGAAATTTCCGGATAAGGTCATAGCATGTGTAGGAGGCGGCAGCAATGCAGCCGGGGCTTTTTATCACTTTCTCGATAATAAAGAGGTTGAGCTAATTGCAGTTGAAGGAGAGGGACTGGGAATAACGTCAGGAAAAACAGCTGCAACCATCAGAACAGGTGAAGAAGGTGTTTTCCAGGGTAGTAAAACCCTCCTGATGCAGGATCACGAGGGTCAGATCGTTGAACCATACAGCATATCGGCGGGTTTGGATTATCCTGGAGTTGGGCCCCTCCATGCTCATCTATTCAAGAGTGGGAGGGGAACCTATCTGGTTGCAACAGATAAGGAAGCCCTTGCCGCAGCTTTTGAATTAACCAAACTCGAAGGTATCATACCTGCTTTGGAATCTGCTCATGCCCTGGCAGCCTTAAAGAAGATTGTGCTTCTTCCTGATGAAATTGTGGTTGTGAATCTGTCTGGCAGGGGGGATAAGGATCTGGAAATTTATTCTAAAAACGGGAACTATGAGTAGATTAAAAGCACTTTTTAAGCATAAGAATTCCAATATCTTAAACATCTATATTACGGCTGGATTTCCAGCCCTGAACGACACAATTTTAATTGTACAGGAACTTGAAAAGGCAGGAACTGATATAGTTGAAATAGGTATGCCATTTTCCGACCCGCTGGCTGACGGACCAACAATTCAGGCCAGTAGTCAGAAAGCAATTGAAAACGGGATCACTGTAAGCAAAATATTTGAACAGGTTACAGAGATAAGGAAGACCGTACAGATCCCCCTGATCTTAATGGGATATTTTAATCAGGTTTTGAAATTTGGAGTACCGCAGTTTTTCAGAAAAGCCAGGGAAGTGGGTATCGATGGTCTTATTATTCCGGACTTGCCCATTGGTGTGTATAAAAATGAGTATGCAAGCCTGGTTGATGAAATCGATCCGGATCTGATATTCCTGATAACCCCACAGACTTCAAATGAAAGAATTAAAATGATAGATAAATTGAGCAACGGATTTTTGTATCAGGTTTCATCTCACTCTACTACCGGAGCTCAACAAGATCTGCAAACTTCTCAAATTGAATATTTTAAGAGAGTAAAGACCCTGAATTTGGCAAATCCGACTATGATCGGATTTGGAATATCCAATCATGATACATTCACTGCAGCTTGCAAATATGCCAATGGTGCCATTATTGGCAGTGCGTTTATTAATGCTGTAGCTAATTCCACTGATCTGCCTGAAACAATTCATCAGTTTGTTAAGGATATTTCAGAACCTTAGCAAAATAAACTATTCAAATCAGATTCCTGTTCCTTCCGTAAAGTAATTTTCCAGTGATCTGTTTTGAACTATTTTTAGATTTGAAGGAATATCTTTGGTAATCCAAACATTACCTCCGATTATAGAATTTCTTCCAATTCTTACACGCCCAAGAATAGTCGCTTCAGCATATATAATGACATTATCTTCAACGATCGGGTGTCTGGGGATGCCTTTAACTAAATTTCCATTAGCATCAACCGGGAAGCTTTTTGCTCCAAGAGTAACTCCCTGATAGAGTTTTACATGATTGCCAATAATACAGGTTTCTCCAATTACAACTCCGGTACCATGGTCAATCATAAAGAATTCACCAATTTCAGCTCCGGGATGAATATCTATTCCGGTTTCTGAATGGGCCATTTCAGTAATAATCCTTGGAATTAATGGAACCTCCAGCTTAAGTAACTCATGAGCAATTCGATAATTGGTCAAAGCACGAATTGAAGGATAACAAAAGATAACCTCCCCATATCCTTTGGCTGCAGGATCGCCTGAATAAGCAGCTTGTACATCTGTAGACAGTAAATGACGAATATGAGGTAATCCGGAGATAAATTTTAAAGTTATTTCTTCCACATTTTTTATGCAAGCTTCACAAGAGAGGTCAGTTTTTTCATCGCAGGCAAAGCATAAACCACGCCTGATCTGTTCGGAAAGGATATGAAAAATCTTATCAATGTTTACGCCCAGGTAATATGGCATGTTTTCCTGATTTAATGACGAGTTTCCAAAATACCCCGGAAAAATAATCTTACGAAGGAGATCAACTATTTCAGTCAGACTATTGTTTGAAGGCATCAGTTCTCCGTGATCCGGAACATGAAAAACCATTTTTAATGAATCTGCATCCGACAAAGTTCTAACTACACTGATAAGTTGATTTGATGTGGGCTTATTTATTCTTTTCATTTTTTGAAGCTTCATAGGTTACTGAATACTGATTCTCATAATATCCGCAAAAACTCCTGAAGCTGTAACTTCAGCTCCTGCGCCGGCACCCTTAATTACCAGGGGTTGTTTTTTATACCGGTTGGTATATATTACAATGATATTATCTTTCCCGTCGAGGTTATAAAAGGGGTGCTCAGGTCCAATGCCTGATAAACCTACCGAGCCTTTCCCTGGTTCCCACTCTGCTATAAACCGTAATTTTTCATTTTTCAACAAGGCCTTTTTCCTAAGGTTTTCAAAATATTCATTCTGATCAGCCAATTTTGAATAGAACTCATCGGTGGTTTTTGATTTCAGACAAACTTCAGGCAGGAAAGGCTCACATTTTATAGAATCTAACTCCATTTGTGAACCGCATTCCCGTGCAAGTATGAGCAATTTCCTCATAACATCTGTTCCGCTCAGGTCAATTTTTGGATCAGGCTCGGTGTAACCTTTCTCAGATGCAATTTTCACTACCTCTGAAAAAGAGGTGTTTTCGTCAAATGAATTGAAAATATAATTCAGGCTTCCCGATAAAACTGCCTGTAACTTTAATATTCTGTCACCGCTATCTACAAGATCATGGATGGTTTTGATAATTGGGAGACCGGCACCTACGTTTGTTTCATAAAGAAATTTACTGTTTTTCTTTCGGGCAGTTTCCTGTAAAAGCTTATAATAGTCAAACTTTGAGGATGAAGCAATTTTATTGGAGGTAACCACTGAAATGTTTGCTTCAAGGAATCCCTGATAAAGCTTTGTGATCCTCTCGTCAGCTGTTTCATCAATAAAAATACTATTCCTGAGGTTATGTGTCCTGGCTATGTCCAGAAATTTCGCGGGATCAGTATTCTCCCCGTTACTGTTTAGTTCTTTATTCCAGTTCCCGATATCTATACCGGCTTCATCAAAATACATTTTTTTACTGTTGGCAATTCCGATAAGTTTCAACTCTATGGTATGTTTCTTTTTTAGATATTCACTTTGTTCGTGTATTTGATTCAACAGGGCCAAACCAACATTTCCTGTGCCTATCAGAAAAAGATGAACCCGTTTTGTTTCTGACAAAAAGAAACTTTCATGTAATGTATTGAGGGCCTTTTTCAGATCGTCACGTCTGATAACCATAGAAATATTTCTTTCACTTGAACCCTGGGCTATTGATCGGATGTTTATACCGTTTTTACCAAGACTGTTAAATGCCTTACCTGCCAGTCCGATACTTTTTTTCATTTTATCACCAACAATTGCAACGATAGAAAGGTTTTTTTCAATCTCTATTTCATTCACCTTTCCAATTTGTATCTCAATTGAGAACTCATTTGAAATAGTTTCTGAAGCAATTTTAATATCTGTTTGATTAAAACCAATAGTAATAGAGTGCTCAGAAGATGCCTGGGTGATGAAAATAATATTGATCATTTTACCGGCAAGGGCACCGAATAACCGCATAGATATTCCGGGAACTCCAACCATCCCACTTCCTGAAACTGTAATAAGTGCGATATCTTTAATACTTGACAATCCCTTTACATTTGCTCCGTTTTTCGCTTTTTCCAAACATATTTTTGTCCCCGGTTTTTGAGGGGCGAAAGCATTTCTGATATATATTGGTATTCTCTTTTCAATTACAGTTTGAAGTGTGGGAGGATAAATCACTTTAGCTCCAAAATGGGCAAGTTCCATTGCTTCATTATAAGAGAGTGATTTGATTGGCAAGGCATTTTTTACCATTATCGGATCTGCCGTCATAATACCATCAACATTTGTCCATTTATCAAGGCTTAAGGCATTCACAGCAGTTGCAATTATTGCTGCCGTATAATCAGAGCCTTCGCGACCGAGAGTGGTTGTCTGACCGGTATCAGCAGAAGCAATAAAGCCTGGAACAATAGCAATGCTTTTCACCCTGGTGAATCTTTCCCTGATTTTATGATATGATAATTTTAAATTCACATTAGCTTTACCGAAGTTATCATCAGTTATTATAACTTTCCTTGCATCAACGTAAATTGAATCTGATTCATCTTTCTTTAAGTAGCTATAAATTATACAGGCCGAAAGTAATTCACCATATTGAATAAGAGCATCTTTTGTTTTAGGAGAGAATTCTTCAAGAAAAGAAATGCCGGTACACAAATCTTCAACTTCGTTAATCATTATTTTCACCTCTGTTTTGACCGGGCTTTGATCAGTAACCGGAAAAAGTTCATCAATAACTGTGAGATGTAGAGATCCAATTGCATTTATAGCCTTCTGACAACCACCATTTTTTTTAACAGCTAAATTTCCGCATTGCTCCAGTTGATCAGTAATCCCCTGAAATGCTGAGACTACAATTGCAAGCTTCTCTTTTCGCGGATAATTATTAATAATGGTACTAAGATTTTTAATGTCTTTTGCTGACCTGATACAGGAACCTCCGAATTTCAATACTTTCATATTTGTGAAAATTATATTGTTATACATATTGAAGATCAGGATATGATCTTGATTTTTAGTAATATACTACAGAATAGATGAAATATGAATATATAACCCCCTAAGGGGTACCTGTAAATGTTGATAAGAAAAGGTGGGAGTATGCAGGATGACTGAAATTATCAGATTCTGAAGAATCCGAAAAAAACCTTTGTATGAAGTCAATATTCTGCATTTCAAATTATAATTGAAAGTATAAAGATAACTGTTATTTATTGAAATTAATACTTTTCGGGAATGCTGGTAATTATATTTTTAATTGTCTCAACTGCTTTAACCATCGACTGAATTGATATATACTCATATTTTCCGTGGAAATTATGTCCACCGGTAAATATATTAGGGCAGGGGAGTCCCATAAATGAGAGCCTGGCACCATCGGTGCCGCCCCTGATAGGTTTAATGATTGGTTTAACACCGGCCTTTATCATAGCTTCTTCAGCCAGCTTAATTATATGATAATGGGGTTCAACCTTTTCCCTCATATTAAAATACTGGTCTTTTATCATCACTTCGACCCTGCCATCGCCATACTTTTTATTCATAAAACCGGCAACCGAGTCTATAACCCTTTTTTTGCTCTCAAAAAGTTCACTGTCGTGATCTCTGATAAGATACCTTATTTCACTATCTTCCACCGATCCGGTTATATCTACCAGATGAAAAAATCCTTCATATCCTTCGGTATGCTCCGGACGCTGAGCAGCAGGCATTGAGTTAATAAAATCATTGGCGATAAGAATTGAGTTTATCATCTGATTTTTTGCTGTACCAGGATGTACATTCCTCCCATGAATATTGATTGTCGCAAGAGCTGCATTAAAATTCTCAAATTCCAGTTCACCCAGCTGACCGCCATCAATAGTATAGGCAAAATCAGCACCAAATGATTCTACATCAAACCTGTCAGCTCCTCTTCCAATCTCCTCATCCGGGGTAAAGGCTACTTTAATCGGGCCATGTTCTATATCGGGGTGGTTAATAATATATTCCAAAGCTGTCAGGATCTCTGCAATTCCTGCTTTATCGTCGGCACCCAGAAGTGTTGTTCCGTCAGTGGTGATAAGATCTTCTCCGATATACCGTTTTAGCTCCGGAAATTCTTTGGGAGAAAGGATAATACGGTTTTTTTTATCTAGTATTATATCTGATCCGTCATACTCCTCAATAATTTGCGGATTGACATTTTTACCGCTCATATCCGGACTGGTATCCATATGTGCAAGAAATCCTGTAACCGGTAATTCTTTCTGGCTGTTGGAGGATATACCTGCAGTAAGGTAGCCATTATCATCAAGCTTTACATCCATAAACCCGATCTCTGTCAACTCTCTCTTAAGCAGATTTGCCAGATCAAGCTGTTTTGATGTACTCGGACAATTTTCTGATCCTTCGTCAGATTGTGTATCTATCATTGCATATTTGATAAACCTTTCTACTGCTTTTTCCATATGGTCATGATTAATAATATTTATTTAATTCTCCCCATTCCACCATTCCATTACTCCATCATTCCACTCTTTATACATGAAAATAACTTCCCAGGTTTTTGCCTCGCTTAAGCCTGTAGTGAATAAACATAAGGATCCCTGAAAACGGGACTATTGCTGAAGCAGTTATGGCTGACCACCCGATAGTTACTTTACCATGAAGATAAAGATCTGTGAACAGTTCAAAAATTACACACTGAATTGAGACTGATATTAGTATAAGGGCAAGGATATTAAAGCCCTTGAAGTTGGCTTTCTTAATAAGAATCAACAGTGTAGTAAAAAGGAGTACAATGGTGGTAGTAAATGGCAGTCCTAATTGAACAAACCAGTTTATCGGTTTCTCAATCAGATCAATAAGGACAAGCATTCCAAGCAGGTTAAGTAACAGGCCATTCGAGATTATCCAGATCCGCTTATTCGCGAAAATAAATAGAGTAAGACAGTTCCATATTGCAACAATAGTTATTACACTGTATAGAGACCATGACAGGCCTTTAACAATTACCATGTCAACTATAAGACTGATCAGGATTGCCGAAACGGAAATAATAGCTGATAACTCCCAGGCATACCGCTTTCTTTCCCGGTCCGACATTTGAAGAATCTCGGTGGGATACCTGATGTTACTCTTATCCGGAACTTCACCCTCCGGAAGATTATTATCCTTGCACAATGGACATGTTTCCAGCCCTTTATCAAGTTCGACTCCACAGTTGGGACATATCTTAATACTCATGATAAATTGTTGTTAATTATTTTTACTCTGATATTTTTTTTTGCAAGGAATGATAAAATCCTTCTCTCAAGCTCAGTGCTTCCCGTAAGGTTGGCAAAAGTAATCCTCATACTGTTCCCATAACTTACCATCCCGCAGCTAACCTTGAGTTTACTGGTGGGAGGAGGAGGTGTAATCGTGAATGAAGTAACTAAATCAGTTGCCTCCCCGGGCAGATCAACAATTCCCATATTGGTCAGGACACTGGCATATTTGGTTGACCCGTGTCGATGAAAAGCGGCAGTTAAAACAAGATTCTTAATAAACAGTGGCATTATCCTTACTATGGGATTGTATTCTGGTTTAACATTACGGGTTATTATCCTCTTTATTAATTTTATATCTGTCTCAACCCTCATATAATGAAATACAACTTTTAATATCTCTTCAAATGTGAATTTACCAAGGCGGGTATCAATTTCAGGCATTACAAAAAGGGCAAAATTTCTCATTGTTTTGCTGGGGAGTAATCGTCTCATATTTACAGGAACCTCTAACCTTATTATTTTGTCATCCTGCTTTATGCCTGAATCTTTTAATTCATAATATATAGATTGCAAAGAGTGCAGGTACACTGCAGCAAGATATTCAGTTATTGTTACTCCATTATCTTTTGCCTCTCTTTTTAATTGTAGTGAATCAATATCTGCCTCGGTTATTGTAATCTTTGAAGGTTTACACAGCCTGTATGGCAGGTGCCATGAATTTTTTAATTTATCAGGATAGGGAAGTTCCTTACTATAGTATCTTTTAAAGGAATCTTCAGTCTCTTCGGGATCAATTTTACTGTCAGGGTCAATAATACCATTTGTGTAAGGAATATCTTTACCACAGAGCCTGAAGTATGTTATCAAGAGTGTTCTTAAGAATTGTAAGGCACCGCCTCCATCAGTAAGAATATGCAGGAACTCAACAGATATCCTGGATCCCCTTGCCAGGACCCTGTATAGTGCATGGTTTACCGAGCGTGAGGGGAATGCAGTAAGCGGTCTCTCTTCTTCACCCACCAGTGAAGGTTTAATATCACTGCTATATTCCAGGAAATACCAAAAAAAGCCTTTACGAAGTGTTGTGCTGAAGTAGGGGAACCTGCCTGTTATTCTATTTAAGGCTTTTGAAAGGGTATCTATTTTAACAGGTGAAGTAAGTGTACAGCTAATCCTGAACACTGAGCTTAGCTCCTCATTCATTACTGCAGGGTAGATCTTTGCAGCATTATCGAGCGGTAACCAGCCCTTCTCTTCAATGATTGTTTTATCTGTTTTCCCCATTTGAACTTGTTGAAATTCAAAAATAGTAAACTTTTTATTATGTTTTTCAGCAGTAACCTTCTAAAATACTAACCTGTTTATACTATTTTTACATACCAGAATTAATTGAAACACAAAACTTTTAATAATGCAACGTACAAATTGTTCAATGATAATTATTGGCATCTTGCTGGGTTTAACCTTGTCTGTTCAGCAAACAGATGCACAAAGATTCAGAAGTCCGGATCGTATATTAGGCTGGGCTGATAATAATAATTACCTGATTTATGAAGATGACAGTGACGGGAACCGTGTTGTAATGAGTGTTAATGTAAAAAGTGGAAAGAAAAAGGCTTTCAAAGGTTACCGAAACTACAGACAGGAACTTGCAAACAATCTGCCGGAGGGCTTTTCTCCTGGTTATGGTACAACAATAAGAGAAGACCAGAAGCATATTGTGCTTCCAAAAGATAATGATCTGTGGCTGATAACCATTGGTTCATATGAAATAAGACGCCTGACCAATGATGAAGCAACTGAAAATAATCCTGCAATGTCGCCTGATGGCAGTAAAGTAGCCTATACTAAGAACAGAGACCTTTTTGTTACTGATATTTCAACAGGGGAGGAGAAGAGACTTACTTTTGATGCTGCCGGCAAGGTTTATAACGGTTATGCTTCCTGGGTATATATGGAGGAGATACTGGGCCGGGGCACAAGGTACTCTGCATTTTGGTGGGCTCCCGACGGAAAGAAGATAGCATACCTCCATACAGATGACAATCCTGTTCCTGATTTTATTATTAATCGTATTGATGAAGAGGATGGTTTACATGGAACCCGGGAGATAGCATCGTACCCAAAACCTGGCGACCCTAATCCGGTTGTTAAGATGGGGATTGTTGATATCAGTACAACAGAAACAGTATGGGTGAAAACTGAAGAGGATGCAGACCAGTATATTGCCTGGCCAAGCTGGACAGTTGACAGCAAAAGACTTATGGTTCAGGTTCTTAACCGTGATCAGAATGATATGAGGTTTATCCTTGCTGATGCTGGTACAGGTAATTTCAAGGAGATCTATCGTGAGCAGCGGACGAGTTGGGTCGATTTCTTTACAGACCTGTATGTTTTTGAAAATGGTTCAGGCTTTCTTGTGAGGAGCTATAAAAGCGATTGGTACAATTTATATTACTACGATTGGAACGGGAATCTGAAATCACAGTTAACTAATTTTGACTGGAGAGTGACAGGGATTACAAAGGTTGACGAAGAGAGAGGAATTGTTTATTTCACCGGTACAGGTAGAGAATCTACAGACAAGCACTTCTTCAGTGTTACACTTGACGGCAATCACCTCGTCAGTTTCTCTGAAGAACCCGGATACCATTCTGTAAATATTTCTCCATCAGGTAAATATCTTATTGACACATGGTCCAATATCAATACATTAGCAACCATCACCGCATTTGATAAAAATGGAAAGAAGGTCAGGGATCTGGAATTACCCGGTGATACTGAATATGATCCTTTGAAAGACGCGAGGTCTGAACTGGTAAGAATACCGTCAACCGATGGCTTTATGCTTCCTGCAATAATTACTTACCCTGTTGATTTTGATGAAAGTAAAAAGTACCCTGTGATATTCACAATTTATGGTGGTCCTGATTCCGGTGGTGTAAGAAACAGTAACAGGGGTAACAGGGTTAGCTGGTATGCTGAGAACAATATTATTACAATTTCAGTTGATCATCGTGCATCGGGTCATTTTGGTAAAAACGGACTTGATTATATGTACAGGAACCTGGGTAAATGGGAGATGGTTGATTATATCGAGGCAGTTAAATGGTTACGCGAAAAACCTTTTGTCGATGCCACCAGAATGGGTGTTACCGGGGGGTCATACGGAGGATATGCAACTGTAATGGCACTAACAGCAGGTGCTGACTACTGGACACACGGTATAGCAAATTATTCAGTAACCGACTGGCGTCTGTATGATAATGTTTATACCGAAAGATTTATGGATACTCCTGAGGATAATCCCGGGGGATATAAGGCCGGATCTGCATTGACATATGCCGGGAACCTGAAAGGTAAATTATATATTGTTCATGGTATGGCAGATGATAATGTTCATATGCAGAATTCCATATACCTTATCTCAAGGTTACAGGATCTGGAGAAAGAGTTTGATTTTATGATTTATGCCGGAGGCCGTCATGGCTGGGGTGGAGCAAAAGCCGTTCATCATCGTAATGCCCGGCATAATTACTGGCTGGAGTGGTTCTTTGGCGATTAACAACAGAATAAATAGTTCTTGTCAAAAATGAGCAGTTCAAATGAGCGTCTGACTATGATCAGACAGTTGATGAAGAGTGATGATATTGATGCATATATTGTTCCGGTTACCGACCCTCACCTTGGAGAATATGTGCCAGACCGGTGGAAGATTATCAGATGGCTCACCGGGTTTACAGGATCAGCGGCCAATGTGGTTATAACATCAGATTTTGCCGGATTATGGACTGATTCGAGATACTTTTTACAGGCTGAAGAGCAGTTATGTGAATCCGGATTTGAGCTTGTTAAACTTATAATACCACATACACCTGAGTATATTGACTGGCTGGCCGGAACTCTTCCTGAGGGAAGTAAAGTGGCAGTTGATGGCTGTATCATTCCTGTTGGGACTGTCAAACTTTTCAATAAAACAGTTGGGAAGAAAAAAATCAGCCTGGTAACTGATAAAGATTATATATCCGGTATATGGGAAGACCGGCCTGCAATGCCGGCAGGTAAAGCATTTGAGCATACTGTTGAGTTTGCAGGGCTAAGTCGCCGGGAGAAATTGAGACAGGTCAGGATAAGAATGAATGAGATGGGTGTTGGGTACCACCTTTTGACCTCTCTTGATGATATAGCCTGGCTGTTGAATATAAGAGGGAACGATGTAAATTATAGTCCGCTCTTTACAGCATATGGTTTAGTAAAATCCGGTCAGTTTCTGCTTTTTGCAGATGATTCAAGGATCCCGGATACTCTTAAATCAGATCTTGAAACTGATGATATTACTATTTTACCTTACGATAGTATAGCTTCGGTCATTTCATCTCTTGATGAAGAATCTGCCATTCTTATTACTTCCGGAACAACATCTGCCGGATTATATAACTCAATCCCGGTTAAGATGGACGTAGTGGAGGATGTTAGTATCCCTGCAAGGCTTAAAGCTGTAAAGAATGATGTGGAGATCTCCAATATTAAAAAAGTTATGGTAAGGGATGGAGTTGCTCTGACAAAGTTTTTCTGGTGGCTTGAAACCAATATAGGTGAACAGGCTGTTACAGAGATGACTGCTGCTGATAAGTTGCTCTCTTTAAGGATGGAACAGGAAAATTGTACCGGTCCGAGTTTTGATACTATAGCAGGTTATAAGGCACATGGAGCACTGCCTCACTATGTTTCAACACCCGAAACTGATGTTCTTCTTGAACAGGATGGAATATTCCTGGTCGACAGCGGGGGTCAATACTTTGATGGCACAACTGATGTTACACGTACGATAACACTGGGAAATCCGACAGCAAAACAGAAAAGAGATTTTACTCTGGCATTAAAAGGAACTATTGGCCTTGCCCTGGTGAAATTTCCAAGAGGTACAAAGGGGTACCAGATTGAGATACTTGCAAGAAAGGCGTTGTGGGATAATGGTATGAACTACGGACATGGGACAGGTCATGGTGTAGGCTTCTTTCTCAATGTTCATGAGGGCCCGCAAACAATTGGTACAGGAGCTTCCGGTGATTTGAAGACTATACTTGAACCCGGTATGCTTACTTCAGATGAACCGGCAATCTACAGGGAGGGAGAGTATGGTTTCAGGACTGAAAACCTGATACTCTGCGTTGAAGATCAGACAACCGAATATGGTGACTTCTATAAATTTGAAACAGTTACATTATGCTATATCGATACTTCTCTTATTATGATGGACCTGCTTAATGATGATGAGGTAAAATGGATAAATGATTACCATGTAAGAGTGTATGATACATTGATGCCGTTTCTATCAAATAAAGAATCTGAATGGCTAAAGGATAAAACAAGAAAAATATAAAACTAAAAAATCTCAATTATCACGATTTAACAATTTAACGATTTAACAATTGAGTCCACTCCGAAAAGTTGTAAAAATGAAATTAGCCACAGATTCACAGATTTATATAAAAATTAAATCTGTGATAATCAGTGTAATCTGTGGCAGCTTTTTTTTCATAATTTCAAATAAATGTATTTTCGGAGGGGACTCAACGATTTAACGATTCAACAGCATTTAACATGAAACTATTTACATTACTGTTATTATCTCTGGCCCTTGTTTCCTGTGAAACCCGGGTTATGACTCTTGAGGAGCGGTTAGCGACCCTTGATGTAGTTAGTATTGATTCTATAAACGCAGATACATCACTTTTTTCAAAGGCATATGAGATACATCTTATTCAACCGGTTGATCATAATAATCCTGACGGTCCAAAATTCAGCCAGAGATTATATCTTTCCTTTGCTGGTGCCGACCGTCCGGTTGTAGTAGTCACAGAAGGGTATAGCGCCCGAAGAAATTACAAAACCGAACTGGCAGGATATCTCAACAGTAACCAGATAATTATAGAGCACAGGTATTTTGGTGAGTCTGTACCCGAAGATCTCGATTGGAAGTACATGAATACTTTCCAGGCAGCTTCTGACCATCACAGGATAATTGAACTATTTAAAACTGTCTTCCGTGATAAGTGGATTACCACAGGTATCAGTAAGGGTGGGCAGACGGTAATGTTTCATAGTTATTATTATCCTGATGATGCTGATATAAGAGTACCCTATGTGGCACCTCTGAATTTCGGACCCGAGGACCCAAGGATCTATAACTTTCTGGATACAGTCGGATCTGACTATTGCAGGGAGAGGATTTATGCAGTTCAGAAACATATATTACAAAACCGGGAAGTTTATTATCCTATGATGGTTGAGAAAGCTGAGCAGGAGGGAATGACCTTTAAGCGTGTCGGCGGGCCTGAACGGGCTTATGAGTATTCTGTTCTTGAATACGATTTTGCATACTGGCAGTGGGGAAGGACTCCCTGTGAGGATATAATACTTGAAGGTTCTCCTGAGGAGATTTTCAGTCAGTTTTTCAGGATAAGCGGGCTTGACTATTTTTCTGATCAGGGGATCAAAGGATTTGAACCGTTCTTTTACCAGGCATTAACGGAGATTGGATATTACGGTTACCAGTTTGAGAAATTCGGAGATCTGCTGATGTATGCTGCCGACAGCGATAACCCCGATTTCTTATTTTCCGCCCCTGCGGGTGAAGAGCTGGTATATAACTATGAGTTTGGTAAAAAGGTGGATGAGTATGTGAGGGATGCAGATAATTTTATTTTTATATATGGTATGCAGGATACATGGTCTGCAACCGGAGTTGAATTAAGTGGTGAATCAAATTCAATCAAGATACTAAAAAGGGGAGGTGACCACATTACCCGTATAAATAACCTTTCTGAGGCCGACAGGGACCTGGTTCTGTCAACTCTTAATGAATGGTTAAATCAATAAGATAAGCAGATCCCGACTGCGAATTACGTCGGGATCTTGCAGAATAGTTCAATTGATTCTTTTTATGCCCATATTATAAAGAGTGAATCCGAATATATCAGCATATTTTTCTATAGTTTTACTGACCGGTGTGCCTGCACCATGTCCTGCCATAGTCTCTATCCTGATTAAGACCGGGTCGTCTCCTGCTTGTTTTGCCTGAAGGTTTGCTGCAAACTTAAATGAATGTGCCGGGACCACCCTGTCGTCATGGTCACTTGTTGTAACAAGAGTAGCAGGATAAGCTATGTTCTCTCTAACATTATGAACAGGTGAATAGCCCAACAGATACTCAAACATCTCCCTGTTGTCTTCGGCTGTTCCATAATCATAGGCCCAGCCGGCACCTGCAGTAAATGTATGATAGCGCAACATATCCATAACACCTACAGCAGGTAATACGACTTTCATCAAATCCGGTCTCTGTGTCATAACAGCGCCCACCAGAAGACCTCCGTTTGAACCGCCTCTTATTGCAAGGTAATCATTTGAGGTATAATTGTTTTTAATAAGATATTCTCCGGCAGCAATAAAATCATCAAACACATTTTGCTTTTTGGTTTTTATACCTGCTTCATGCCACTTCTTACCATATTCTCCACCTCCCCTGAGATTTGCTACAGCATAAACTCCGCCTAAATCGAGCCATACTGCATTAGCAATACTGAAACGGGGAGTTTCACTTACATTAAATCCGCCATACCCATACAGAATTGCAGGATTATTTCCATTAAGCTCTGTTCCTTTCTTATAGGTAATTATCATTGGCACCTTTGTCCCGTCTTTGGAGTTATAGAATACCTGGTTTGATTCATAATCATCGCTGTTGAAGGCAATATCAGGCTTTTTATATACTTCATCTTCTCCTGTATCAGGATTATATTTATAGATGGTGCCGGGAGTAATGTAGTTGGTAAAGGAGTAATAGAGGATTTTATCTTCAGTTTTTCCATCCAGACCACTGGCACTGCCAACGCCTGGCAACTTAATATCTCTTATCAGTTCTCCTTTTTGATCAAACTGTTTTACCTGTGATATTGCGTCAACCATGTAATGGGCAAAGAAGTAGCCACCACCTGTGGTAGGTGTAAGAACATGCTCAGTCTCTGGAATAAAGTCAACCCAATTCTCAATTCCCGGATTTGCGGCGTCAACCTGTACGATTCTTCTGTTTGGTGCATTGTGATCAGTAACGATATATAGTGTTGTGCCTTTACTGTCAATAATATAGTTATCGTTTTCTGTATTGTCAACAACTGTAATCAGTTCGTTCCCGGATGATTTTAGATCTTTAATATAGAGTTCATTTCCGCTGGTAGAGATAGCTGCAGTTATTACCAGGAATCTGCCATCTTCAGTTACTGAACCACCGACATACCGTCTTTTTATATCAAGGCCAAATATTACCTTATCGTTTTCCTGACCTGTACCAAGTTTATGGTAGTATAATTTATGTTGGTCGGTTATTGCCGAAAGTTCACTACCCTCTGGTTTATCATAACTGGAGTAGTAAAAGCCATCGTTTTCCTGCCACGATATACCGGTGAATTTAACATCAATAATAGTATCCCCGATTATCTCTTTGGTTATCGCATCCATCACAATTATCTTTCTCCAGTCAGATCCGCCTTCGGAAATTGCATAGGCTGTTTTGGTGCCATCTTTGGAGAAATCTATCCCACCCAGAGATATGGTTCCGTCTTCAGAAAAAGTGTTAGGATCAAGAAAAACTTCAGGTTCGCTATTATCCTTTTGTCTGTATAGAACATACTGGTTCTGCAGACCGTCATTCTTATAGAAATAGGTATAATCACCTTCCTTGAATGGGGCTGAGAACTTTTCATAATTCCAGATATCTTCCAGTTTTTCCTTTATTTTGTCTCGGTAAGGAATATTTTGGAGGTATCCGAA
>JAUVKT010000004.1 GCA_030596125.1 Bacteroidales bacterium
TTGTAAACTGACCAGCCATTACTATATTAATAATTTCGAATGGTTTATTGTTAATGCAAAGTGCATTAACATTTAACAGTTCAGCAAGCCTGCAAAGCATCCTGTTGGTGAAGAAATCAGGATGTTTGGGAGCCAGGATAAGGGAATCGAAAATAACTTCATTGAATATAAAAGCTACTATTGCAACCAGAAAAATAGATAGCAGGGCCCTGACTATATGCCACCTTAAGTCCTCGAGGTGTTCCAGAAATGACATCTCATTTTCACTGCCTTTTTTCTTTTTTCCAGCCATTCTTTATTTGTATTTGTTTGCCGGTAATTTTAGCCTGTAAAGATGATAAAACAATTTTATCAAAACAAGGCAGAATCATTGTTTAAAGTCATTGCCGGGTAAAAGAAGTAATAATAATCGAAATTATTTTGTACACGTTATGGATTCAAATGAAAAAATTTGGTAACTTTATATAAATGTAACTCTCAAAAAATGATTTGAGTTGTTTCAGAAGGAAAAGGGATGATCAATAGTAAATCGTTACATAACTATTTAAAACAATACTTCGGTTTTAGTACCTTCAAGGGGAACCAGGAAGAGATAATTTTAAATGTACTTAATGATAATGATACATTTGTTCTGATGCCCACAGGAGGTGGCAAGTCCCTTTGCTATCAGCTCCCGGCTGTAATACGGGGAGGAACGGCAATAGTTATATCCCCGCTTATTGCATTGATGAAGAACCAGGTTGATGCAATGCGTAACTTCAGTACCGAGGATAATGTAGCGCATTTTTTGAATTCTTCTCTGACTAAGAGTGCTATTACAAAGGTAAAGGAGGATGTGCTTGCAGGGATTACCAAACTACTCTATGTGGCACCTGAATCACTTACCAAGGAGGAAAATATTAAATTTCTGCGAAAAGTCAATATATCTTTTTATGCAATTGATGAAGCTCATTGTATCTCCGAGTGGGGACATGATTTCAGACCTGAGTACAGAAAGATAAGACCAATTATTGATGTGATTGGCCGTGCTCCCATAATTGCGCTTACGGCAACAGCTACCCAGAAGGTACAGCACGATATTCAGAAAAATCTCGGAATTCTTGGTGCACATATTTTTAAATCATCATTTAACAGGCCAAATCTTTATTATGATGTACGTCCCAAACTTAATGCTGCCAAGGAGATTATTAAATATATTAAGGAAAACAGTGGAAAATCGGGGATTATTTATTGTCTGAGCCGTAAAAAGGTTGAGGAGCTGGCACAAATACTGCTGGTAAATGGCATTAAGGCGTTACCTTATCATGCAGGAATGGATTCTGCAACAAGATCAGGTAATCAGGATAAATTCCTGATGGAAGAGGCTGATGTTATTGTTGCTACAATAGCATTTGGTATGGGGATAGACAAACCGGATGTAAGATTCGTTATTCACTACGATATACCCAAAAGCCTGGAGGGTTATTACCAGGAGACAGGCAGGGCCGGACGTGATGGTAGAGAAGGACGCTGCATAACCTATTACAGCTATGATGATATCCAGAAACTGGAAAAGTTTATGCAGGGTAAACCTATTAATGAACAAGAGATAGGGAAACAACTGCTGCTTGAAACTGCTTCGTATGCTGAGTCTTCCATTTGTCGCAGGAAATTATTGCTTCACTATTTCGGCGAAGAGTATAAACCCGGTAATTGCGAGGCATGTGATAACTGCCTCCATCCTAAAAAGGAGTTTGAAGGGAAAGATTACGTGGTTAAGATACTGAAGGCAATCCTCGAGGTGAAGGAGAAGTTCAAGGCAGACCATATAGCACGAATTCTTGCGGGTAAGACAAATTCAGCAATAAAATCGTATCAACATCATAAGCTGGAGATATTCGGCTCCGGTGATGAAAAGGATGAGAAATTCTGGAATATGGTTGTAAGGCAGTCTCTGATTGCAAGATTGGTAGTAAAGGAGATAGAGAATTATGGTCTTCTTAAGCTTACAGAAAAGGGTCATGAGTTTATTGCCAACCCGGAGTCTTATATGCTGTCAGAAGACCATGATTATTCCGGTGGGACTGATACAGAGGGATTATACGGTAGTAGTACTGCGGCTGTTGATGAGGAGCTTTTCAGTATACTTAAAGACCTCAGAAGAACAATATCCAAGCAAAAGGATGTCCCTCCATTCGTTATTTTTCAGGATCCTTCACTAGAAGATATGGCTATTCAATACCCGGTTACAGTTGAGGAGTTACAGAATGTCTCCGGGGTTGGTGTAGGCAAGGCCCATCGTTATGGCGAGGAGTTTATCGAGATCATTAAACGGTATGTCGAAGAAAAAGAGATAACCCGTCCACAGGATCTTGTAGTTAAATCAGTTGTGAATAAATCGGGGTTAAAGGTTTATATCATTAAGCGTATCGATAATAAAAGGACACTTGATGATATTGCCGATGCAAGGGGTCTCGATATGCCTGCCCTGCTTACAGAGATAGAGACAATAGTGCACTCAGGAACCCGGCTAAACCTCTCTTATTACATAGATATGGTTGTTGATGATGAGCATCAGCAGGATATATTCGCATATTTCCGCGAGGAGGCAGAATCAGACTCCCTTGAAGAGGCTCTTGTGGAACTCGGAGATGAATATGAGGAGGAAGAGATAAGACTTGTAAGGATAAAGTTTCTTTCGGAAATGGGGAATTGATCTTAACGATTCCACAATTCCACAGTTCCACAATTTTTATACATTTGTTACATTCATCAATTTCATACGTCTTTATAGAAACGTTAATTCATATTTATGATATTAGAAACAGCCAATTTGAGTAAGCGGTATGGCTCTATTCTGGCCGCTGATAAAATAACACTGCAGATCGAAGAGGGCTCAGCATTCGGCCTCCTTGGACCTAACGGGAGTGGCAAAACTACAACCCTGGGAATGGTGATGTCGGTATTAAAACCTGATAGTGGATGGTATAAATGGTTTGATTCTGAACCTAATAGCCCGGTTTATAAACAAATTGGCTGTCTGCTCGAAGTCCCTAATTTCTTTCCTTATCTGTCATTAAAGAAGAATCTTGAGATAATTGTCCGGATAAGAGAGGTTGAGATGAGCGACATTAACAGGGTTCTTGATGAGACAGGTCTGATAAATCGAAAAAATTCAAGGTTCGATACTCTTTCACTGGGGATGAAGCAGAGGATGGCAATAGCTGCAACCCTGCTTGGAAATCCTGGAGTTCTGGTTCTTGATGAGCCTGCCAATGGCCTTGATCCTGAGGGTATCGCTGAGGTAAGGTCATTGATACTCAGGCAAAGAGAAAGGGGTAAGACAATCATTATGGCAAGTCATATACTTGACGAGGTCGAAAAAGTATGTACTCATGTGGCAGTATTAAAAAAGGGGACAGTAATAGCATCAGGGGAGGTTGATAAACTTCTTCAGATGGATGATGTGATTATCGTTAGTACCGATAAACCCGAAATACTTAAAGCTGAGCTTGAATCAAGGGTGCTTGTTAAGAGTGTGATCATAAATGGTAATTCGCTGGAAATAATTCCCGCAGGTGGTGTCGATTCGGCAGCCATAAACAAGCTGGCTTATGAAAAGGGAATAGTCCTGACAGAGTTAAGAATAAAGAAAAGCACTCTTGAGGATCAGTTCCTTCAACTAATCAAATAATTTAGAACTATTATATATGCTACGATTAATAAAAATTGAGTGGGCAAAGGTCTCATCCTATAATCTGTTCAGGGTAATATTAATTATGACAGGATCACTTTTTCTGTTGGTGCTTTTTGTCCTGTCGCGGATAGACATTTCTGTTCCCGGCTTCTCCACCAGAAATATTGTGAGATTTCCTAATATATGGCAATCGTTTGTATGGGTAGCGAGCTGGTTTAATGTATTGCTCGCAATACTGGTTATTGTACTTACAGGTAATGAGTTTGCTTCAAAGACCTTCAGGCAGCAGGTTATGAGCGGGCTAAGCAGGAATGAGTGGCTCGCGGGAAAGGGTATCCTGATTGTAGGACTGGCCCTGTTCGGACTTATTCTAATAATACTTGCAGCATTAATTTATGGTGTGATATTTACAAGGGATATGACCCTTGGATTGATCTTTGAAAACAGTTCAATACTGTTTGTATACTTTTTACAGTCAATAGGTTATATGGTATTGGGACTACTTTTTATAACGGTGTTGAGATCTAATGCTCTCGGAATAATATTGTACCTCTTATATTTTATATTTATTGAACCTATAACCCGTTTGCTTTGTCCGGTCGAGGTCAGAGGCTGGTTTCCTGTTAAGATTATCAGTCACCTTACACCGATACCCGAATTTTTGCAGTTAGCATCTCAGAATGGTAATCTGCAGACCGATAATTTTTCTTTCGAGAGTATGGGATTGATTGCAAAACAGCTTTCTCAGACAGTAACCCTTGCGATGGCTGTTTTTTATGTAATTCTGTTTAGTTTCCTTACCTGGCTGGTAGTTCGGAAGAAAGACCTGTAAACAGGTTTATTTTTGGTTCCACCTGGGAATTGAGATCATTCCGGCTATCGTTGAAATCACCACATAAAAAGGGTACAGAAGCTCTGCCGGGATAAAGTATCTCAACAGTTTCAACCTGTTCCTGTGCTTAGCATACCTTGAGAGAAGAAGAAGATCTGCTATTGATTTCCAGAAATATATTAATCCTGCAACATAGAGAAACCGGTGGTAAAAGGCCGATATTGCCAGCATGATAACTATAAGTGTGTTAGTGATAAAAACGAGTAGTGCCAACAGTATTGTATCCGGGTCATTATATTTCAATCCTTTCCCTGCCCATCTCATTCTCTGCTTTATAAAAGACTTTATATTGCCAGGACTATCTGTAACAACCCGCGTATCTTTCCTGCTGCAAAATACAATTATTCCATTTTTGCGTTTAATCTCGTGCAGAAGGAATATATCATCACCTGAGGCAACTTCTTTCTTAACAATGTCTGAATAGTTTGATACAGAGTCTTTTTTAAAACAAAGATTTGCCCCACTGCAAAGAACAGGATGTCCGGAGCAGGCTGAAGCAGCAGTTATTGCCTGCAGGCTTAAATATTCAAGACTGCCCAGTTTGCCAAACAGGCCGGGCCGGATTGCCAGATCTGCTTCTCCAATGATCAGGTCTGCATTTGTCTTTTTACAGATCTTGGCTAACCCGTTTAACCACATCGGATTGATCCTGCAATCTGCATCGGTAGTAACGATATAATCATTTTTGGCTAATTCAATAGCAGTACTTATTGCTGCTTTTTTACCGTTGCCCTTTGAACGGATAATATTAATGTTATCTGACTCTTCAGAACTTTTTTTAATTAGTAACCAAGTGTTGTCAGCCGAATTATCATCTGAAAAGATTATTTCGTAGCTACCCGGAGGATACTTGAGATTCTTCAGATCTGAGATGAGTGACGGCAGGTTGGGTTCCTCGTTCTTAACTGCAATTATTACCGTGAATTTTATATCGGGGGGGTGAGGGTCCGGACTGCTGTCTGAAATTTGCAGATGCTGTCCTTTATTCCCTAATGAATACCAGAGATACAGAATTGTCAGAAAGTATGGTATTACTAATACCTGAAACCATAATATATTTAGTCCCTGAGCCATTCATATATTTTGTAGTGCTCACCGTCCATTCGACTTTTAATTGTATTCATCCCAGCTATTAATGCTGATTTCTTCGATTTTCATGCTGCAAAATGCCAGAATAAATGCACTTGCAAGTCTTGCATTGGTAATTAGAGGAACATTGTAATCAACTGCACTTCTCCTGATAGAGTAGTCATTATGAAGCTCATCCTTTGAGAGGTTCTTTGGTATATTTATCACAAGGTCAACTTCACGGTTTTTAATTAGCTCGATTGTGTTGGGAGACTGATCTTCATCAGGCCAGTAAGCCACTTCAACATCAACTCCCGAATTGGCTAAAAACTGCCGGGTTCCCCTTGTTGCATAAAGTTTGTAACCTTTTTCCTGTAATGCACGAGCGCTGTTTAACATTTCCACCTTCGATCTGGCGGGGCCTGTCGATAATAGAATTGCTTTCTTTGGGACTGTATAACCAACCGAAAGCATTGATTTCATTATTGCCTCATAGAAGTCATCTCCTATACAACCTACCTCTCCGGTTGATGCCATATCAACACCGAGCACCGGATCAGCTTTGGCAAGTCGTGTAAATGAGAACTGAGGTGCTTTTACGCCTACATAATCGAGCTCAAATGCCGATTTATGTGGCTTCTCCGGAGTGAGACCTATCATTACTTTTGTAGCCAGTTCAATAAGGTTTATTTTAAGGACTTTCGAAACAAAAGGCATACTGCGACTGGCGCGAAGGTTGCATTCAATTACTTTTATATCATTATCTTTCGCAAGGAACTGGATATTGAAGGGCCCACTGATATTCAGCTCTTTGGAAATCTCTCTTGTTATCTTCTTTATTCTTTTTACAGTTTCAAAATAGATTTTCTGGGGAGGGAATACGATTGTTGCATCACCTGAGTGTACACCGGCAAATTCAACATGTTCACCTATGGCATAAGCGATTACCTCTCCATCCTGCGCTACTGCATCAACCTCTATCTCTTTAGCGTTCTCGATAAATTCGGATACCACTACAGGGTATTGCTTTGAAACACTTGCAGCCAATTCAAGAAAGTGAGTCAACTCCTCTTTGTTGGATACAATGTTCATGGCAGCTCCTGACAATACATATGATGGTCTGACCAGTACAGGGAACCCTGTTCTGTCAGCAAAATCGTGTATCCCGTCGACGCTTGTTAATTCCATCCATTCAGGCTGGTCAACTCCAAGCTCATCAAGCATGGTGGAGAATTTATGTCTGTTCTCTGCCATGTCGATTGACACCGGAGAGGTTCCAAGGATCGAAACGTTATTATTATGAAGCCTCATTGCCAGACTGTTGGGGATTTGACCTCCCACCGATACGATTACCCCCTTAGGCGACTCCATATCAATAATATCCATTACCCTCTCGAATGATAATTCATCAAAGTAAAGTCTGTCGCATGTATCATAGTCGGTGCTTACCGTTTCGGGATTATAGTTTATCATTACCGACCTTAAGCCATTCTGCCTCACTGTTTCAATGGCATTTACCGAGCACCAGTCAAATTCTACACTCGATCCGATCCTGTAGGCTCCTGACCCAAGGACTATTACAGATTTTTTATCATTCTCACAACTGATATCGTGTTCTGATCCACTGTATGTTAAATATAGATAATTGGTAACTGCCGGATATTCTGCAGCCAGCGTATCAATCTGCTTAACATACGGAATAATACCTTTTGATTTTCTCTGTCTGCGCACTTTGGCAAGGTCATCTTCTATTTTGTCGGGGTCAGATTTAAGAACACATCTTGCGATCTGGAAATCACTAAAACCGAAAATTTTTACCTGTTTGAGAAGTTCATCAGGAAGTGTTTCGAGGCTATTATATTCAGAAAGTTCAGATTCTGTTTTTATTATATTTTTCAGCTTATAGAGAAACCATTTATCTATCCGGGTAAGATCATATATCCTGTCAACACTATATCCCTTTTTAAAAGCCTCAGCAATTGAGAATATTCTCATATCGGTAGGCTCCTTAAGTTCATTCTCCACATCCTTAAAGATGAGATTGCGGTTACCCACGAAACCATGCATCCCCTGGCCTATCATCCTGAGTCCTTTCTGAATGACTTCTTCAAAAGTACGACCAATTGCCATTACCTCACCCACGCTTTTCATACTGCTGCCTATCTGGCGCGAGACCCCATGAAACTTATTGAGGTCCCATCGGGGTATTTTACAGACTATATAGTCGAGAGCCGGCTCAAAACAGGCCGTTGTAGATTGTGTAACTGAATTTTTTAATTGATGGAGGCCGTAACCCAGTCCAAGTTTGGCTGCGATAAAGGCCAGAGGATAACCAGTGGCTTTGGAAGCCAGGGCGCTTGATCTTGAAAGCCGTGCATTTACCTCTATAACCCGGTAATCTTCTGAGTCCGGATCGAGAGCATACTGAACATTGCATTCACCAATAATGCCAATATGCCGGATAATTTTTATGGAGAGCTCTCTTAACTTATGATATTCCCTGTTGGTAAGTGTCTGGGAGGGTGCAACAACAATACTTTCGCCGGTATGGATGCCGAGCGGGTCAAAATTTTCCATATTACATACCGTAATACAATTGTCGAACCGGTCTCTTACAACTTCGTATTCTACCTCTTTCCAGCCCTTTAAAGATTCTTCTACAAGGATCTGGCCGGAGTATGCAAAAGCCTTGGATGCCATATCATTTAACCCGGCTATATCAAAACAGAAACCACTTCCCTGACCACCAAGTGTGTATGCAGCCCTGATTATGACAGGAAAACCCAGTTTTGATGCAGCAACGGCAGCTTCTTTAACAGAATTAACTGCGATACTGTCAGGCGTTTTAACATCTATCTCGTTTAATTTGTTAACAAATAATTCCCGGTCTTCGGTATCCATTATGGCATTCACGGGCGTTCCCAGAACCTCTACATTATACTTTTCAAAAATCCCGTTTCTGTAGAGTTCAGTGCCGCAGTTTAGAGCGGTCTGACCACCGAACGATAACAATATACCATCAGGTCTCTCTTTTTCTATAATACGTTCAACAAAGTAGGGTGTAACGGGGAGAAAGTATATTTTATCAGCCAGTTCTTCAGAAGTTTGAACAGTGGCGATATTTGGATTGAGAAGTATTGTGGTTACACTCTCTTCACGGAGTGCCTTTAATGCCTGTGAGCCACTGTAATCGAACTCACCCGCTTCACCAATCTTGAGTGCGCCTGATCCGAGGATTATTACTTTTTTAATATTTTCATACATATTGGTTGCTCTTTCTGTGAATAGATATTGAGGTAGCCTCCCTTATCGGTTACTATCCTTATGTTTTTTAATATTATCTAAGAAAATATCAAACAGGAAATTAGTATCTGTCGGTCCGCCCGAAGCCTCGGGATGGAACTGGGTAGAAAAGAAAGGCTTTGTTTCATGTTTCATTCCTTCATTGGTATTGTCGTTCACGTTAATAAAAAGAGGACTCCATTCCCTGGGTAATGTTTCGTTATTAACTGCAAATCCATGGTTCTGGGAAGTTATGTAGGCCCTTTCTGTTCCCACCTGCAATACCGGCTGGTTATGACTTCTGTGTCCGTATTTCAGCTTATAGGTATCAGCGCCTGCTGCAAGTGCCATAAGTTGGTTCCCAAGACATATTCCAAACAGAGGTATATTCCCTTCAAAGGATTTTTTGATATTACTTATCGTAGGTGTACACATTTTGGGATCACCCGGTCCGTTGGAAAAAAACAGGCCGTCAAATTCCTCGTTGTGATAGTCATAATCCCATGGGACCCGTATTATTGTTGTATCACGTTCAAGAAGGTTTCTTATAATATTATACTTGACTCCACAATCAACGAGTATGATCTTATACTTTCCTTTTCCGTAGGTTACAGGTTTGTCAATACTTACCTCTTCTACGAGATTAACCTTGTTGGGATCATAAAACGTTGTTTCATTACCTTCAGGCTCAATCTTGCCGAGCATAGATCCTTTCTCCCGGAGGCGTTTGGTCAAAGCTCTTGTATCGATTCCGAACAGACCGGGAATATTGTGTTTTTCGAGCCAGTCGTGAAGACTTTCACTGGCATTCCAGTGGCTGTATTCAAACGAGTAGTCAGATACAATAAGTCCGGATATGTGGATAGATGACGATTCATGGAATTTATACATATCATTTTCCTCTTCAACCCCGGGGGCTCCGTAGTTTCCAACAAGAGGGTAGGTGAGACATAAAATTTGTCCGCGGTAAGAGGGATCAGTCAAACTCTCAGGGTAGCCTGTCATGGCAGTATTGAAAACAACCTCTCCGGCTGATGGTATTATCTTACCAAATGATTTCCCGTGGTAGATACTACCATCCTCAAGTGTCAGTTTAACAGAAGTAATTGAACTCATCTATTTTCCTTTATAGTGTTTTTATTGCATTTTCTATCTTGTCGAAAGCTTCGGAAATTACTGCCAGGGGAGTTGCCAGGTTCATCCTCATAAATCCTTCACCCCCCGGGCCGAATACAGATCCTTCATTCAGACCCACTCCTGCTTTCAGGGAGAAGAATTTTCCCAGCTCTTCAGGACTGAGGTCCATTTCCCTGCAATCTAACCATATCAGATAAGTAGCTTCAGGTCTGACAGGTTTGATGAGTGGGATGGAGTTGGTGCATCTTTGTATCACATAATCGATATTTTTTGTAAGATAAGCCAGGAGTTGATCGAGCCATTCTGCTCCATGCCTGTAAGCAGCTATAGAAGCCTCATTTCCAAAGATATTACCCTTTTCAATGTGCAGGTTAGCAATCTCTTTGTTAAACATTTCCCTCAGGTTATCGTTGGAGATTATTATCGAAGATGTGGCTAATCCTGCAAGATTAAATGATTTACTCGGCGCCATGCAGGTAACTGTTATTGCTGCCAGTTCTTTTGAAAGTGAAGCCAATGGTGTATGCGTGTTGCCGGGAAATACCAGGTCGGAATGAATTTCATCAGAGATAATTATAATATCGTTTTCGAGACAAATATCACCGATCTTTTTCAGTTCATCAGGAGTCCATACCCTTCCAACAGGATTGTGAGGGTTTGAAAGGATAAGAATTCTGGCTCCTTTTGAGGCTCTTTTTCTTAAATCTTCAAAATCAACAGACCACTGCCCGTCATCTTCTTTTAACTGATTGTATTCGAGGATCCTTTTATGTGGTTCTACAGCAGAAAAGAATGGGAAATATACGGGAGGTTGAACAATAACACTGTCACCAGGGTTTGTGTATGCCAGTGTTGAAATATTAAGGGCCGGTACTATACCAGGGCTAAAAAGAATCCACTCTTTCTCTATCTTCCAGTTATGCCTTTTACCAATCCAATCTATTATGGAGTTATAATATTCGCCCCCATGGTAGGTGTATCCCAGGATCTCATGATCTAATCTTCTTTTAAGTGAATCGATGATAAACGGAGCTGTTCGGAAATCCATATCGGCAACCCACATAGGTATAAGATCTTTATTGTCAAAAATCTCCTTTCTTAAGTCGTATTTAACGCTACATGTATGGTGCCGGATGACAGGCTCATCGAAATTGTATGTCATATCCCAGAGTATAATTTCCGGGGTTCAAAGTTATACATAAAATTGTTGAATGCCAATTTGAGATGATTTTCAGGATATTCAGTTACCTTTTCAATTAATTTCATATTTTTATACCTGCTAAGTAACAAGTACAGATATATATTCAAATTGTTTTCTTACTCTTATTTGGATTATGCATATAGATTTAATAATTATTAAATTATAGAACCAATGAAAAAAGTTATCCTGCTTGTATTACCATTATTTATTATTTCAGTTACAGGAATTATATCCTGTAAGAGTAATAAAGGAACCAACGACCAGAAAAAAATTGAATTAGAAGAGATTGAAGAGCTTACCAGGGAATTGGAAGAAGCAATTTATCCACTGCCAACCTCAGCAGATGTTATTAAAATGCTTACCGAACTCGAAGTGGGTTATATGATAGGTATCTCCAACCCTGTTGAAAACACATCGAAATATGTTACAAGTAGTAGAAAAGCTCTCAATCTGGGGATTTATGGAGCAGATCTTAGTTATGCTACCCTCTATAATATGAATCAGGATGTGATTAATTATCTTGATGCTATCAGGGTGCTTGCCAATGACCTCAATATGAGCAAAATATATAATAAGGCTCTTTATGATGAGATTAAAACAAACTTCGATGACAGGGACGAACTGGTTTCTATCTTAACCCTGGCATTTAACGAGACCTATAGATATCTGAGTGAAAATGAACAGCAGTCGCAGGCACTTATGGTTGTAGCCGGAGCCTGGATTGAGAGTATGTACATTACAACACATATCTCTGAAGCTGTTTACCATGTTGAAGGAATAGTGAGGGTTTTGCTTGAACAAAAACAATCATTTGAACTATTTTTGGCAATAGCTGAACCTCATAAAGATGACCCTGCAGTGAAAGAACTTCTTGAGACTTTTGAACCAATAAAGAAAGTTTATGAAGGTATTGATACAGGTCTTACACTAAAGAATGTGGATGACATTACAAAAACAATTGAGAAAATCAGAGAAGAGCTGATATCTTAATTAATGATTTACAATAAGGCCGCGAATGCATTATCATGACTGCTTCGCGGCTTTATAATATACTGTTATGAGGGAACCTGTTCTTTTAGCCTTAATACATATTTTCGCCATTCTTTCAAATATGAATCCCGGGGGGATTACACCCAGGGGGAGGAGAATCCTTAAGGGCTATCTAAGACGTTACCTTAATCCTGAACTTGAAGAGGAATATTTCAAACTTTTCGGGGAGACACTCGAGTTTTACTCACGTGAATTATCCAGTATTGGGTCGGACGAACTGACTGGCAAGAGTTCAATTATTAGTTTTCAGATTACAAATATATGCCGCCAGATCAGGAAAGGCCTTTTTCTGAATGAAAGAATGATTGTTTTTATGCAGTTGCTTGAATTCGTTTACGAAGATGAAGAACTTTCAAAGCAGGAGAAGAAAATAATTGACATCGTTGCGAGTACATTCAATATCTCAGAAAGGGAATATAAGAATTCATTTGCGTTTATGTTTGGCAAGCATCTCGATGATGTGTCACCAGAAAGCTTGATGCTTATTGAGAGCTCTGAGAGGGAGGAAACCGATTCCGGACAATACAAAAACAGGGATATATGGCATATTTTAAATATTGAAGGGCTGATAGGGAGTATTTATGTTCTTCATGTTGAAAGCATCAATGCATTAGTATTCAGCTATAAAGGATCGCAGGCACTGTATTTCAGAGGTCGGACTATAGTTCCGGGAAGGCCCTATCTTCTTGATCCGGGTGTTAGCATAAAGGGCAGGGCTATCAGCCCTATTTATTATTCAGGCATTATCCGGGTATTTTTCCGTAATAATTACAGCGAAAGACTGATTTTTGAGGGCCATGGTATAGAGTATACTTTTAAGAATTCCGATAAAGGAGTTAAAGAGATGAATTTCAGGGCAGATTCGGGAAATCTTATTGGCATTATGGGGGGTAGCGGTGTTGGTAAATCCACCCTTTTGGATTTAATGAACGGGAAACTGATCCCTGATAAAGGTGAGATTTTTCTGAATGGCTATAATATTCATACAGAACCGGAACAAATAAAGGGTTTGATAGGTTATGTGCCTCAGGATGATCTGCTTTTGGAAGAACTTACAGTTTATCAGAACCTTTACTATAATGCGAAGTTATGTTTTGGTAACTGTTCCGACGACGAGATCAGGGTTCTTGTCAGCAAAGTGTTGGATGACCTTGAGTTGGATGATATCAGTGACCTGACCGTTGGTGACCCTCTAAATAAAAAGATTAGTGGCGGACAGAGAAAAAGGCTCAATATAGGACTTGAGCTTATTAGAGAACCGCCGATAATGTTTGTTGATGAACCGACGTCCGGGCTTTCATCGCACGATTCAAGAAAGGTTATGGAACTTCTCAAGAATCAGACAAAAAAGGGGAGACTCGTTTTCGGGATTATACATCAGCCCTCATCTGATATTTTGAAGATGTTTGATCGCTTGTGGATACTCGATCAGGGAGGATACCTGGTTTATGATGGCGATCCTGTTGATTCGCTTGTTTATTTCAAGACGGAGACATCAGTAGCTAATGCTGCTGAAAGTGAATGTCCCTCTTGCGGAAATGTCAGAACGGATGATATTTTACATCTAATAGCAACCAGGGAAGTTGCGGAGGACGGCTCAGAAGGCACCCGCAGACAGGTGGAGCCGCTAGACTGGTATGAACGATATTCGAAAAGCATGAAGCCTGTTGTATCAAAACCGGCAAAAACAGAGCTTCCTGTAAGCAATTTTTTGGTACCTGAAAGATTATCCCAGTTAAAGACTTTTTTTATAAGAAATGTGCTTCGTAAGATTTCCGATAAACAATATCTGATTATTAATCTGATTGAATCACCCCTTCTTGCTTTTATCCTCGCCTACCTTACCAAATACTCTCCTAATGGTGAATATATTTTTGCCGATAATAAAAACCTGCCGGTGTTCCTGTTTATGGCGATAGTGGTGGCACTTTTTTTTGGGCTTACTGTTAGTGCCGAAGAGATATTCAAGGACAGAACAATACTTGAGAGACAGAAGTACCTGGATATAAGCCGGATTAGCTACCTTGGCTCAAAGATCCTGTTTCTGTTGGCGCTTTCTGCAATTCAGACACTCCTGTTTGTAGTTGTTTCCAACTTTATACTCGAGATAAATGGCATGGTATTCAGATACTGGCTTATACTGTTTTCTGTTGCTCTGTTCGGGAATATGCTTGGACTTAATATCTCAGCCGGAATGAAATCGATTATAAGTATATATATTCTTATTCCGCTGATTCTTGTGCCCCAGTTACTCCTTGGTGGTGCGATGATCAATTTTGACGACCTGCACCGATCTATGACCAAAAAGATGTTTGTTCCTGTAGTAGGGGATATAATGACAATAAGGTGGGCATATGAAGCAATAACCGTTGAACAATTCAGGAATAACCATTATCAGAAACTGTTTTTTGATTATGATATGGCAATAAGTCAGAACGACTGGTATGCCTCATTTCTGATACCACTACTTAACCGTAAGGTACGTGAGAGTGAGCTGGCAATAAGCAAAGAAGAGTATCGGGACCATTCTGAAAATAACCTGGAAAAACTCAGAAAATATATCGGGATTTTGTCTGACAAGGCTGAGATCGATAATAATGGGCTAATAGAATCACTATATTTTGAAGAATATGATTCATTTGCAGCGGCAAGAACACTGGAGGGGCTCGATTCCCTTAAAACATACTTCAGACACAAATCCCTGAGATTTGTTGGTATTAAAGATACCCTGATGATACAGATAGAATCAGAATTCGGAAGAGATTATATTATAAGGTTAAAACAGGAAAACAAGAATAAATATCTTTCAGATATTTTGCTTAACCGAACAGGTTTGGAGAAAATTTATGAAAACAGTACCGGAATTCATCAGAAGGCTGATCCTGTTTTTATGGAACCGGAATCATCTGCCGGCAGGTCGCATTTCTATGCTCCCTATAAAATGGTTGGCAAGTTTAAGATAAATACTTTCCTGTTTAATCTCTCAGTAATATGGATAATGACCATTCTATTGTTTATTACACTTTACTGCAATACTCTTAAATGGATTCTTGATTTCTTTGAGTCTCTGTCAATAACCTTTAAAAGGGAATGACTATTCCTGAATAAGTCGTACCCCAACCCGGTCGTACCCCGACCCGTCAAGCAAAGCCGGACAGGCTCCAGTTCGGGTTACGACTGATGCTTTACCGGTTGTTTATGCCTGAATAGCGTTGAGGTCAAACCTTAAAGCCTAAAACAACAATATCATCAAGTTGTTCGTGTTCTCCCCGCCATTCAGTAATGGTTCTATTGAGAATATCCTTCTGGGTTATCATATTTTCATCCTGTATATCAACCAATAATTGTTTAAATTTTTCACTCTTGAATTTTTTTCCTTCCGGGCCTCCAAACTGGTCGGCAAAACCATCGGAAAATATATAGAGAGAATCACCTGTCTCAATTGGGATATTATGTTTTGTAAATTCATCCATTTTTATATGAATAGCAACCGGCATTCGATTTCCTCTGGTTGATAAAAGCTCTTTATTCCTTATGAGGTAGAGCGGATTATTTGCTCCTGCAAATGATAAGTGTTTCAGTTTTTTATTATAAGAGCAAATAGCCATATCCATCCCGTCCTTTGATTCAGTTTCCAGACCTCTTTGTCTGAGAGCAGTAACAATATTTTCCCTTAAGGTATTCAAAATTTTCTCGGGAGAGGTAATATTATCTTTTTCAACTATCTCATTTAAGAAAGATATACCAAGCATACTCATAAAAGCACCCGGAACGCCATGACCTGTACAATCTGCAGCTACAATGACAAGTGATTCGTTTTTTTCTTTCATCCAGTAAAAATCTCCGCTAACAATATCTTTTGGCAGGTAAAGCACAAATGAATCTTTCAGATTATCCTTAATCACTTTTAAAGATGGCAATATTGCATCCTGAATTCGCTTTGCATACCTGATACTATCTGTAATATCAATATTTTTCTGTTCAATGACATCTTTTTGATCCTCGATCTCAGTTTTTTGTTTTTGTATCTCAGCAGTTCGTTCATCTACTTTTTGTTCCAGTATTCGTTTTTCACGAATCAACTGTTTTTCACGATACTTGATATAGACAAAAATGCCAAAAAATGCCAAGACAATCATAATAGAAATAAACCACCATGTTTGATAGAATGGGGGCTTAATGGTAAAATTAAATACAAAAGGTTTTTCACTCCAAATTCCGTTTTCATTTTCAGACATAACCATAAATGAATAATCACCCGGACTGATTCCTGAATAGGTTTGTTCCGGTAGCTGCCTGGATGGAGACCAGTCTTTATCAACCGGGTCAAGCTTATATTTATATCTGACATTTTCAGGATTGCTAAGGGATATCCCTGTCCACTTAAATGTCAGATGGTTTTCACTATGCGGTAATCTGAGTGAGCGAGGCAACAAAGTCCATGAATACAAACTATCGGTATATTCAGCCCAGTCAACTTTTTTAAACAGGAGATTCAGTTCAGTTAAATGATTTATAGGTGGTTTGGTGTTTATTTTCTCCAGTTCAGGTTTATAACATGTAACTCCCTTAACTGTTCCAAACCATATATTCCCTTTGTTATCTTTAAAAATCGAATTCAGATTATTCTCCATTCCGATAAAGCCGCTTGATTTATAATAATTTTTTGCACTTATTATCTCGCCCTGTTTATCAAGAACAAGTTTATCAAATCCAATATTGGTTCCAACAATTAGCACACTATCGTTTTGGAATACAAGAGATACAATATTTGTGGATCTGAGTATGGTATTGTCTGCAATTAATTTAATCGGTTGTTCTTTCTGCGAACCTGTTTCATATTTAAAAAGTCCGCCACCATTTGTTCCGATCCATATATTCCCCTGTGTATCTTCCGCAAGTGCATAAATTTCTTTATAATACAATCCCTCTTTCTCATCGAAGGTTGTCATCGCATTATCTTCAAACGTAAACTTAGCTAAACCTGCAAGAGTGCCAACCCAGATATTTCCTGTCTTATCTTCTATAATAGTTTGGACTTCATTATGTGGCAGCTCATAATTATCTTCGTTAATAGTAAAAAATCCCTTACCGTTTAACAGGCTTATTCCTTCTTTAGTGCCACTCCAGACTTGTCCTCTGGAGTCAACCATGATACAGTTTACATAGTTATTTGCCAGATGACTATCTTCGTTATAATTAATAAATCTTCCCCCTTCAAACCGGGCAATACCATTCTCTTTTGTTGCCAGCCATATTTTATTGTCTGCTGTAATATATATTGAATTAATATAGTTATCAGGCAGTCCATTGTTAACGGTATATGATCTGGAAAAAGGCTTGCCGTTAATAAAAGATAGTTTTATTAATCCCCTGCCATGTGAAGCCAGCCAGTAATTACCATCTGTATCCTGATCAATATCATATATTTGACAGTTTGTAAGCCCCTGTTCCTCAGTGTAATGACAAAAATGCTCTCCCATTAACCGGCATATACCACTACTAAATGTACCTGTCCAGATATTTCCTTCAAGATCCTGATAAAGACATAATACCTGTTCATCAGGGAAGCCCTGTTCAATGGAATAATTCCTGAATTGATCCTGATCATATTTTACAACTCCTGCTTTATCTGTACCAAACCAAAGATCTCCTTCGTTATCCAAAAGAATATCCCATACAGTGTTATCGGGAAATCCGCTGTGTATATTAAAAGTTTGTATTTTCCCGAGACTTGAATCGGTAAAATCTTCAATTTTGAATACTCCTTCATCACCTGTACCAAACCAAAGATCTCCTTCGCTGTCTTCTTCTATACATAGGATAATATCACTTGGAATAGTTCCGTGAAATAATTTATCTACCTGTAACCCTGTACTATCTGAAAAAGTTAAAACATTTATTCCTCCGCCATAAAATGCCAACCATAATCGTTCATACCTGTCTTCATAAATATCAAATATTAAATGGTAACTTAAACCATCTAAATATGAATAAGTTTTAATATTAACCGAATCATAACTGTTTACAAATACGATTTTATTTAAACCTTCATCTGTGCCTGCCCATATATTGTTATGCCTGTCTTCATAGATCTTCAGGACCTGGGTTCCGTATAACCCATCATATTCGTTGATTGTACGGAAAAGATGCCCATCATAAAAACTAATTCCATTATCTGTTCCGAACCATAAATTTCCATTACTATCCTCCATGATTGTTCTTATGGTATTATCTGCCAGACCTTTTTCATTATTAAAATTAACAAAATTGTATCCGTCAAACCGACTCACTCCTCCACCCTAAGTACCAAGCCACAGATAACCCCTTGAATCCTGCATCATTGTTAATACGGTGGAAACCGGCATACCATCTTCAATTGAATAGTACTTAAAATTATTTATCTGTGAAGAAATTTCAGAGGAATAAAAGAGTACAATGGACATTAAAATAAATAATGCTCTTTTTATGCGGTTCCATATGACCATTGAAAACATATTATAAAAATATGAATATAGAATAAAAAATCCCAAAACTTTGCAGTTTTGAGATTTTTTATTTGTCTCAGTTTACTATACTAAAAGTCTTTTCTGATAAATAGAAACTGTCCTCCTTCGTCACCAGTATTTTTTATTGGTTGTAAAATTGGTGATTGAGTTGAATTGTTAACTACCGGAATACGTATATCGGTATAAAGGGAGAAAGCATCAAAGAATCTTTTATTGTTATTGTTCAAACTTTTTAGAAGATAATAAGCGAAAACCGAATGTCCGTCTCTTCCACCATCCATCACAGGTTCAATACCTCCTGATGTTATAGCCTGACGGGAAAGCTTGGCATGTACATCACGGTAATATCGTTCAGTATCCTGGAAAGGAATTGAAATTGTTTTCCCCCTGAAGATATCTCCGCTGAAACAGGCATCAGAAATAAGGAGGGTATGCTTTGACTTTATTGATGAAAGGAATGTTTGCAGGTCATTGTTTGAAACATATTGATATGTTGATTCCTCAGTAGCATCTGCCGGGACCCAATATCCTTTATTATAATCACTCTTAAACTCCCCGTGTCCCGAATAATAAATAAACACATTATCCTCTTCCTTAACATTACGTACTAACCATTCGAGTTCTCTTATTATATTTTCACGTGTTGCAAGCCTGTTATAGAGTGTCCGGAAGTGGTCAAATTTATATTTCGATTCCAGCATTTCCTTGATGGCTTTAGCATCGCCTACTGCATTACGAAGCGGGGTCCATGTTCCGCTATAATCATCAATCCCAATGATCAGGGCAAAATAATCGCCAACTATCATCTCCGGTCTCTCTCTCGAAACATTGAGACCTTTCAACGGGTCACCAACTCCCCTGTAAGCTGTTTCCGGAACAACCTCTTGCTTTATTCCCTCAACTACAGTAACTTCAGGTGTGTATTTCTGTGTCTCAATTCTCATTGCAAGTGGGTGTGCATCTAAACCATTCTTCTCCAGAATTTCAATATTAAAAAGAACTGAACCGGTTTGAATATCCTTGCTGGCAAGAATAGGGATAGCAACATCCCTGGATTCATTGGGTTTAATATCCCCGATATAAACAATCTCATCGTATGTCAACCCTTTTGTTTCAGGGTTGGTAAGCGATAATTTAACCTGTACACCGCTTGCTAATCCTTCTCCTGAATTAACAATTTTGAATGTAATCTCACTGGTCTCGTAAGCATCAATGATCTTATTACTATTTTTATCAGAAAATGCTTGTTCTTTAATCTCCAGGATTGGTAATAATATTTTTTCCTCTTCCTGTTCGGTGAAAAGCTTTTTCACTTTACTTTTACCGGTGATAACCTTTTCCTGACCGTATGAGTAACCTGCCAGGAGAATAAGCACAATGATCAAAATTTTTGTTTTCATGGCTTAAAGTTTTATATCAAGTCAGTACCTGTATGTTTAATCTCATTTATATTCTTGCCCGCCCGGATGACTCCGGTCGGACGGACCGACTGATTCAAAATGTTATTTTTAAAGTCATAAGTGGACTTTTACTTATTGGATCGATAGCATATCCAATTGTTGGTACTATCTCATTTTGATTATACGTTAGATTCTTAGGTTTGTTACCCTTAATTAACAGAATCGTTATATCTGTTATCCATATTGCTGCAGCGCCAGCCAATAAGATAGTGGACAGTTGATCCTGTGACTCAGCATCACTGAACAATTGGTTTCTTTCGTCTATATCAAGAGATGCCTTGTAATCTTCAAGACTCTGGGCACTTTGCATATTGCACAATACCGAACCGGCTACACAGCCATATCCTGCAAATCCAAATAACCAGTAAGGGCCACCTGAGATACTTGAGTTTCCCCAACCCGGGAATGCCAGGGACTTAACAAAAGCTCCTCCCAGGCTCTTCTTTTTCGGAGACTTTGGCTTCTCAATCACCAGAAGTGATTCTGCGATTACCTCAACATATATTCCTTCTGAAAGTTTTATATTATCATTTTTAAAATCCCACGTAACTGTTTTATTCTTTCCACCGCCTATATTTCTTCCGATATTTCCTGTCAATGACCTGACATCCAGTTTTTTTCCGGATTCAGTAATAACTTTTATTGTAATATCAAATTTTTCTCCCGGTGCATAATTAACTATATCATAGGTAATAACTATATCTTCACCAACCAGATTAAAATCAATATTTAAAATTTTGGCTTCTGTTTGCCCGAATCCATTAACAGGTAACAAACAAAAACAAAATAGAATTAGCAAAACAGTTATGAATGGTCTTTTGGTCATGGTTTTATATAAGGATTTTACATATTATCATTTTCACATTCAAGGCTAAGGTTTCTAATTAGAGATATTAACCTCTTTAAACTTTAGTCACTTTAGGCACTTTTAACTTTAGTCACTCTCTTTACATTTTCTCATTTATTGATAAGGCAAATACTCCCAAAAATCATTCATATACACACCGTAAGCGCCTGTACCAACATATCCTATATTATTGATTGCGAAACCAGCGGGCATGTAACGGGACTGACCCGGGAAATCCGCCATTTTTATCCAACTATCTGTTACAGGATTGTATTGCCACAGATCATTATCTTTAAAGATATATGCCTTATTTCTAATAACAAAGCTAACCACCCCAATGCCGGGAGGTCCGGGATAATCTGTTTTTTGAGACCATGCCCCCATTGGATTGCCATTAGCATCAGTGCCATTATCGGTTGAGAACGGGTCATATTGCCAGAGATCGTAAAATTCACTACTGTTATCTTCCCCGCAGCAAATATAGGCGTAGGTCGTAATAGAGAATCCTTCTCCAAACACTCTGCCTGCACCCTGGAAATCAGCTTTTTGCGTCCAGCTTCCCATAGGATCTCCATTTATATCAGTACCATTTGTTATTTCATCCTGCGGATCAAATTCCCAGAGATCATATAAATAAACATCCGTTGTTCCATCATAGTACTTTCCGCTGCCAACATATCCTCTATTGCCTATACCAAAAGCGAACACTTCATATCTGGGAGTTCCCGGAAAGTTTGTTTTGCCTACCCACGTCCCATTATCAGGATCAAATTCATGTAAATGCATCGCATCAAAAACATATGCTTTATTACCTATTGTAAAAGCAGTACCATTACCTTGTGAACCTGCAGAAGACAAAAGAATCCACTCTTCCGGATCGGGAGAGAACTGATAAAAGTCATCTATAGATCCTGCATCCTCACCGCCGGTAATATATCCAAATTCTCCCAATGAAAAGGCCAGAGCCTTAAATCTTGCGCTACCCACAAAATTTGCTATCTGAGTCCAAACATTTTCAATTTTGAGATTTCTGACATCTCCGAATTTAGTTTCACTATCATTTTCTGCAAAAGCTACAAAATAATAGTCGGCATAAGGTGTAAGCCCGGTTAATGTATAATTGAATGAAGCTGCGTCTACAGCAACTCCTAACGATATTTTATTTTCCGGAAAATTCTGTGGATCAGGATCATCAGCCCAGTAAAACCCATGGTTAGTAACACTTTCAAATCCCAGGCCATTAATTGCGCCATTCATCACTGCTGTAGAATTGGTCCGGATTATGGCAGTTTGTGTTGATACAATCAGGTCGGGAGTAGAAAAAGTTTTTATTTCACCATATATTGTTTCTCCTCCGGTTGTGGCAAAAGCCCTGAAATAAAAATTAAGTCCGCCCCCTGCATCTGATAAATTGCATGTAAACTGTCCGGTTCCTGCAGCAGAGCCCAAACGCAATACTGTTCCATAGGTGATTGATGGACCAGGAGTATTTGATACTGCAAACCCATAATCGGAAATCCCCTCACCCATGTCAATGATGGTGCCTGTCAGAGTAATTGCAGCGTCTCCTATACTATGTGAATTTGTTTGAATAAGGGCCTCCCTGGTAAGATCAATTTCCTGGCATGTATTAATAAATATAAGAATTAATAAGCTACAGAAAGCAATAAGAACTCTGGAATAATAGCTTCTTCTGTTCATTTTTCTTTACTTATTGTTAACTAACACTCACTCGGTCAGACTAAATTACACAAATCTGTGATAAGTACATGTAAATTTACAAAAAATAATCATGGCCCCCAACAACTCGTACCCCGACTCCAGTTCGGGTTACGACTAAATTGTCAATTCGGAGTACGACTAATCAATAATAAGTAAAAATATTTTCTTAAATTGCTAATAATTATACGATAATAAGTACTACACAAATGAAAAAAATTATACTGGTACTTTCTATATTTTGTGTTCTTACAGGTTTCACAAAAGCTCAAATCACTGTAACTGATTATGACGGGAACATTTATCAAACGGTAGTGATTGGTAACCAGATTTGGATGTCGGAAAACCTGAAATCCATTCACTATGCTGATGGTACTCCACTGGTTGATGGTACAGGAGCAGGTGATATATCGGATGATTATACTACAAAGTATTATTTCTGGTATGATGACGATTCTATAACATATGCAGATACATACGGCGCTTTATATACCTGGGCAGCAGTGATGAATGGTGCAGCAAGCAGCAATAATAACCCCAGTGACATACAGGGTGTATGTCCGGATGGGTGGTATTTACCAAGTGATACAGCATGGAAAGAACTGGAGATGTACCTCGGGATGAGTTTGGCACATGCTGATAGTACAGGGACTCGTGGAACAGATGAGGGTGGAAAATTGAAACAAACCGGTACAACTTATTGGTACACTCCCAATACAGGTGCCACTAACAGTACTGGGTTTACTGCTCTGCCTGGCGGGCTTAGATCTAATTTGGGCAATTACGGTTATATAAATGATCTGGCCATTTTATGGACCTCTACAGAGTATGATGTTGATAACGCATGGGACCGGGGATTGAAATATATTTACTCGGGAGTTAACCGCGGCTTTTACAGTAAAGCAAATAGTTATTCTGTAAGGTGTGTTAAAGCAAATCCTTTAAGCGGAACCTATTCCATTGGTCCATCATCCCCTGATTTTTTAAACTTCACTGAAGCAGTTAACTATCTGAAAAATGCCGGAATAGACGGATCTGTAGTTTTTAACGTGGAATCCGGTACCTATAACGAACAAATCTCCATACCTGAGATTGCCGGAGCTTCTGAAGTAAATACCATTACTTTCCAATCTCAATCAGGTGTTAATACAGACGTTATTTTAACATTTGCTTCAACAGTTGCCGATGCAAATTATACGTTAAGACTTGATGGTGCAGATAATGTTAAATTCCAAGATCTTAATATTTCATCCTCAGGCGCACAATATGCACGGGTAGTCGATATAGATAACGAGGCTTCGCATAATTATTTTACAAATAACCAAATAATTGGTTTAAACATTGAAACATCCTTAAACGATAAAGCACTGGTTTATTCAGGAACGTCTTCTTACGATAGTAGTAACGTATTCCAGAATAATACATTCAAGTACGGAAGTTATGGTATTTATTTTTCCTGTGCTGGCAGTGGTCAGTTTGAATCTGGCAACTCTATTTATGGAAACGAATTTCTTAACCAATCTTCCTGTGCGATAGATATTCAATACCAGGATGCACCATATATTTATGATAACACAATAACGACAAACTCAACAGAATCCTTTACCGGAATTTATTTATACGGATGTGTCAACTCTGTTGATATACAGGAGAATAAAATCTCAGCACCAAATTCCGGAGGTGGATATGGACTAAAATTCTTAAATACGAACTGCAGTCCGGGATATGAAGGCCTGATCGCAAATAACTTTGTTCATTTGAATACAACAGGCGGCACAAAGAGTTCAGAATGTTATGGGATTAAGATTGATTCATCATCCTACCTTAATTATTATTTTAACACAATAAATATTACAGGTACCAATACTGCAAGCACATGTATTTACCTCGATTACACTGATTTTATAACCATTATTAATAATCTCACAAGTAACTTTGCCGAAGGTTATATTTTTTATTTTGATACTTATACCGATAATACCAATTCAGATTATAACTGTCTGTTTACAAGCGGTGCTTTTATCGGATTTGCTTGGGGTCAGTTTTTTACTGATCTGGCTGCCTTACAAGTCTATGATCCGGGGAGTAATCAAAATAGTATTTCGGTTGATCCTCAATATGTCTCCTTTGTTGACCTTCATGTTACAAACAATGCACTTAAAGCCGGTACATATATTACCAATGTAACTGCAGATATTGATGGTGAATCAAGGGATATGAATACCCCTTTTATAGGCGCTGATGAGGCTTTAGCTAGTGTAACATTCAATGTAAATATGTTTTATTGGGAATCCCTTGGGCAATTTGATCCGATAGCAGATACGGTGGATATAGCAGCAAGCTTTAATAACTGGGGCTCTCCTATTGATAGTTTGATTGACAATAACAACGACCTTATTTACACAAAAACTTACCAGTTACCTGTTGGTGCAGAAATTGATTATAAATTCCGCATTGATGGCTCCTGGGCTGTAGATAAACATGAATTTCCTGGAGGGCCCAACCGTCAATATACAATCCTTCCGGGCGACAATACACTTGATTGCTGGTTCAACGACGATGTGCCTGACACCCTTAGTTTTGCAGATGTTGATGAGGCTTTCAGGATGTGGTTTAGTGCTACTCATCAGGGTAATAGTCCTGCACTTGCTATGGGAGTTATAGCAGACCAGTTAACATGTTCCTGGAAGAATTTTGGTATGAATGACCTGTCATCTGAACCGAGAACATCATTTCAAAACTCGGAATCTTATTCATACCGCGGTATTATCGAAGATTACTGGGAAAATATGTATTTAACACTTTCAATAGTTAATAATGCACTTGCTGAAATTGAAGGAGGAGCAGAAGCTGGTGCAGGTGGTGAACACAATGAAATGGTTAAAGCGTGGTGTTACTTTATCCAGGGAATTACACATGGTTATCTCGGACTGGTTTTCGACCAGGCATTTATAATAAATGAAACAACCGATGCTTCCAACCTTGTATTACAACCATTTACAGATATTATCGATTCAGCTATTATATATCTTGATAAAGCCATTACCATTGCTGATGTCAATTCATTCACTTTACCGTATGGCTGGATCAACGGACCCCTTTATTCAAACACAGAATTTTCTATGCTGGCGAATTCATTTGTTGCCAGGTTACTGGTTTATCAGTCAAGGAACGGTTCGCAAAATAATAATGTTGACTGGGACAAAGTGCTGAACTATGCAAACAATGGAATAAGTTTCACATTTGAACCCGTTATGGACGATGTTAAATGGACCGATTGGTATAAAGTCTATGGCTCATATCCGATTTGGGTAAGGACAGACCACAGGATAATAAATTTGATGGATAATAGTTATCCTCCAAGATGGCCTGCAGATAATATTTCATGGTCCACTCCCGATGGAAATGATCCAGGTGAAGCTTTGTCGCCAGATAACCGATTGGTGCAGGATTTTGAATATTTGTCAGATAATAATTTCAATCCAGACAGGGGTTATTACCACTTTTCTCATTATAAGCTTAAAAGATTTGATGATTATTTAGCAACCTGGGTAGGCCCGGTCCCTGAATTCTATGAAAGTGAAAATGATCTGATCAAGGCAGAAGCACTGGCCAGGACCGGTGACCTGTCAGGTGCAATAAGTATAATTAATGCAGGAACTTATGTTACCAGGGGAGGCCTTCCACCATTGGGCACAGGACTTTCACCGGAACAAATCCTCGATTTAACATTCTATGAACGTGATATTGAACTGATCTTGTCAGGAATGGGAATAGGCTTTTTTGATATGCGTAGAAGAGATATGCTTCAAAAAGGCTCACTATTACATTTCCCGGTTCCCGCAAAAATCCTGAATAACTATAATGTGTCTGTGTACACATTCGGTGGAGAAGCCAACGCTGACGGTATCAATACTGCCCTTGGCTGGAACAGTTGGGATGGTGGAGTTTATGTTGAGTTGAGCAAGGTAAGTTGCGGAGGGTCAGGCGACTGGACCTTTACACTCCATGCAACGGAAGATCATTCTCCATTCCAGTATTCAATTGATAATGCTAATACTTTCCAATCCGATAGTGTGTTTAATTTGTTATCAACCGGAATATACGATATAGTAGTTAAAAATTCACTTGGTGATACCTCCAGTGTAAAACAATATGAAATACAATTTCTGGCTGATTCTGTGTATTCAAGCAGAAATACCTCTTACGGAGATAGCACCGGCTATATAAATCTAGTTGTCTATGGCGGCGTTTTACCTTATACATACAGTTGGTCAAATGGCGCTACTACTAAAGATATTAGAGACTTATTAGCCGGATCATATTCTGTAACAATCACTGATAATATGGGATGTATTGTATCTGATGTTATTGATATAGGAGAATTCCCAGAGGTTATAACTGGAGAGATATCAGGGCCTGAGGATGTTTTACTAAATGAAATTACAACCTATAAACTTTCTGAACCGGTTGGTTATCTGGCATATTGGTATGCTGTTGGTGGTGACCTGGAATATAATTACTCAGATGGCTCTTCTTATCTGGCTGACAGTGTTGATGTTACCTGGACGCAAACAGGAATCCAGATGGTTTATGTAAGACAGTATGATGTAAATGGTAATTCTGGAGAAAATGATACTCTTTTTGTATCAGTAACCAATTCTAATCAACCGCTTGCTAATTCGGGTACGGATAAAACTGTTGATGAGGGTTTGACAGTAAGTCTTGATGGTTCTGGCTCGAGTGATCCTAATAATGATGAACTTACATATAAATGGTATGCTCCGCAAGGTATTGAACTCTCGAATGATACTATTGTTAATCCAACATTCTCTGCTCCAATGGTTACAGGAAACACAAACCTGATTTTTGTGCTTGAAGTAAATGACGGATATCTCAATTCATTGCCGGATAGTATTGTAATCACAATTAACGACAAATATACTATACTTGCGGGCACCTATATAATTGGTCCATCATCTTCTGATTTCTTAAACTTCACCGAAGCGGTTAACTCTCTGAAAAATGCCGGAATAGACGGACCGGTAATTTTCAATGTGCAGTCAGAGACATATACCGAACAGATATCTATCCCCGAAATAACCGGAGCTTCTGAAACCAATACTATTACTTTCCAGTCGCAAACAGGAGACAGTACGGATGTAATATTAACTTATTCAGCAAATAGTACAAACCATTATACTGTACAACTTGATGGCGCAGATTATGTTACTTTTAAAAACCTTACCCTTTCTTCCCAATACGAAGATAATCCGCGAATAGTCGATTTTACCGGTAATGCCACACATAATACGTTTGTTAATAACGTATTTACGGGTGCCGGAGTAAATGGTGATAAATTTTATAAAGCCTATTTAAGATCTGAGGGTCCTGGAGATTCTTATAATATTATTTCCGAAAACCTGTTCCAGGGAGGTGTAGCGGCAATCCATTTTGAACAAAATACCGGGAATATAATATCGAAGAATGTTTTCGAAAATCAGGTAGTCAGTGGCATTCTTCTTCAGTCTGAGGACTATTGCTATGTAGGAGAGAATATCATTACCAGCAATTTCACCGATTACTCATTGGGTATCCTGATAAATTATTGCGATGATTCAGTCAGGGTTGTAAAAAACAGGATTGAATTATCATCCGTTGTCAGTCAAGGCATATCCATCAATCAATCCAATGGATCCGCAGCCGCCAGGAATCTAATTGCAAATAATTTTATCAGTGTTGGTGACAATGGAATTTCCTGTCTTCACTCTTCCAATATTGATATATATTTCAACAGTATCCTTGTTCACGGAAGCGCCAGAACCACCAGTAAGGCGATCGAGATTCCTGACTTGGGAGTATCTTTTTCGTCCGTAAGTGTATTCAATAATAATCTTATTAATTTTGCCCAGGGATATGCCATCTCTGTCGATAATATTTCCGAAATATCATGTAATTACAATAATCTCTATACCACCGGATCAAACCTGGGTTATTATAATAGCACCGATATTACAGATATCTCAGCATGGCAGACAGTTACAGGACAGGCTATAAACTCAATTTCAATTGATCCTGAATATCTTTCGGATACAGATCTGCATACGTATAATACTGCCCTCCAGGCAGGAACATATCTTGGAGAAATAACAGATGATATCGACGGAGAAAGCAGGGATATAACTACTCCATACATCGGTGCTGATGAATATTATTATATTACAAGTAGTGGGAATGATATCCCAACATACAGTTTCCCTGAACAGACGAGTCCGGCCATAATAGATTATGGAAATCATTTGGTTGATATAGAAGTAGCAAATGGCACAGATGTTACCGGTTTGATAGCCACCTTCACTGTTTCTGATCTTGCAACCATTGCTATTGGGGGAACAACCCAGGAAAGCGGCGTGACAGCCAATGATTTTACAAACCCGGTTACCTATACAGTTACCGCCGAAGATGCCACGGCACAGAATTGGGTGGTAACTGTTACGATCTCTTCAGTAACTGTAATTTCTGATTTTCCATATTCAGAGGATTTTGAGAGTGGCAACGGTGGATGGAATACAGGAGGCACCAATTCTTCATGGCAGCTTGGTAGTCCTGCAGGTGGTACTATAAATTCACTGGCATCGGGTAGCATGGCCTGGGTTACCGGCCTGACAGGAGATTATAACCAGGATGAAGTTTCTTATGTTACAAGTCCGCAATTTGATTTATCAGATATTGATTGTCCGAAAATCGTGTTTAGTGTATGGTGGGATTCTGAAGGATTCTATGACGGAGCGAACCTTCAATATAAGAAGGGCACCGATGAATGGAAAACATTGGGCACAATCGAAGATGATGACACATGGTACAATAGTTCATATTTATATTCCATAGAGCAAGGATTTGGATTCGATATGTATAGTTCAGCAGGATGGTCTGGCGATGGAGAATGGGGTTATGGGAGTGACGGCTGGGTAACTGTTTCACATGAACTGACAGGTCTTGGCAACCAGCCTGATGCAGTCGTTAGGATCGCTTTTGCATCTAACTCAACCTATCAGAATGATGGATTTGCATTTGACGATATAACTGTCTTCAATGATCCTACAGGAGTTAATGATATTAGAGCATTGTTATCTGAGATCCAGATTTATCCAAACCCGAATGAAGGCAAATTCAGATTGGTATATAACGGGGAAAGGGAAGTTGATCTGAAACTGGAACTTGTTAATCTCTATGGACAGGTTATTTTGTTGGAACAGATAGAAGCCGGTTACAGATTCAGCAAAGAGTATGACCTTGATTATCTCTCTCCGGGCATATATTATTTCCGATTAATACATAAAAAGGGCGTTATCGTAAAAAAGATGGTCGTAAGATAGTTCTACTAAGTCGTACCCCGAGTCGTGCTCCGACCCGTCAAGCAACGCCGGGCGGGCTCCAGTTCGGGTTACGACTGATGCTGGCAACCCACAACTCGTAGCCCGGACTGAAGCCGGACTACGAGGAATAACTATCATGTGTTTGTTTAAATCATTCTGAAAAGCTTATTTTGTGGTTGTTATGACCGGAGTTAGACCAAAAAAGCATCTTGGTCAGCATTTTTTGACTGACAAGGCCACAGCAAAAAGGATTGCCGATACCTTAATGCTGGAAGGTGTTGATTCACTTCTTGAAGTTGGACCAGGAACCGGTATGCTAACCGGCTTTCTTTTAGAGAAGGGAGTTCCTGACTTCAGAGTTATTGAGATAGATAATGAGTCGGTTGAATATTTGAACAGTGCCTACCCTGAACTTGATATTATCAAGGGAGACTTTCTGAAGTATGACCTGAATGCCAACTTTGAAAGCAAAGTGGCAATTATTGGAAATTTTCCTTTTAATATATCGAGTCAGATATTTTTTAAAGTTCTGGAAAACAGGGATAAAGTTTCACAGCTTGCAGGGATGATACAAAAGGAGGTGGCTGAAAGAATTGTGGCAGGCCCGGGGTCAAAAACTTATGGTATATTAAGTGTTCTGCTCAAATATTATTATAATATAGAGTATCTTTTTACAGTTCCTCCCGATGTTTTTAAGCCGAGACCAAAAGTTGAGGCAGCCGTTATCAGGATGAGCCGAAATGATAGCACGGGCCCTGCATGTGACGAAAAATTGCTAAAAAGGGTTGTTAAGGCTACCTTTAACCATCGTAGAAAAATGATCAGAAATTCAATAAGGTCAGCGTTTGATATTGGAGAGGAGCAGATGAATCTGTTTAAATTGAGACCCGAGCAGATTGATCTGGATGATTTTGTAAATCTTACAAACTGGGTGGAAGAGGTATTAAACAAGAAATAAACTGAGGAATCATGGCCAGACGGTTAGAAATTACAAAGGAATTCATATTTGCTCTGAAAGAGTCGGTAAGGGAAAATGATGAGAATGTGGCAATTAAGCTGCTGGGAGATATGCATGCTGCCGATATTGCTGAAATATATAACGAACTGAATATTGAAGGTGCAAGATTCCTTTTCCTTTTGCTCGATGGTGAAAAGGCATCTGATGTTCTGGCCGAACTTGATGAGGACGACAGGGAACAATTCCTGAAGGTTCTCCCCAGTGAAGTTATAGCCCAGAAGTTTATTGATCATATGGATTCCGATGATGCTGCGGATGTTATTGGTGATCTGTCGGAAGAGAAACAGCAGGAGGTGCTGTTACATATCGATGATGTAGAACAGGCTGGCGATATTGTTGACCTGTTGTCGTACGATGAGGATACTGCCGGGGGGCTGATGGCGAAGGAGATGATCGAAGTGAACGAGAACTGGACTATCCTTACCTGCCTTAAAGAATTGGCCAGACAGGCAGATGAAGTAGATGAAGTGTATTATCTCTATGTAATTGATAACGATAATTTACTTAAGGGGATAGTCTCCCTGAAGAAGATGTTGCTTACCAATAATGCCACAAAGATAAACTCAATCGTAGATGAAGACATTATGTCAGTTAAGACTGATACTTCAAGCGAAGAGGTAGCAATGATTATGGACAAATACGATCTTGTTGCACTGCCTGTAGTTGATTCAATCGGACGTCTTGTGGGAAGGATTACAATCGATGACGTAGTTGATGTAATCAGGGAAGAGGCTGAAAAAGACTATCAGATGGCTTCGGGTCTTACGGAAGATGTTGAATCATCTGATAAAGTGCTTCGCATAACACGTGCCAGGCTACCCTGGTTGCTGATTGGACTGGCAGGAGGAATCCTCGGTGCAATGGTGTTGGGAAAGTTTGAGTCGAGTCTGAAGATATACCCCGAAATGATCTTTTTTATTCCCTTGATTGCGGCAATGGGCGGAAATGTTGGGATACAGTCGTCAGCCCTGATTGTTCAGGGTCTGGCGAATAAAACTTTGCGCACCGACAGGACGATTCAAAAACTAGGTAAGGAATTTATTGTGGCTTTGGTAAACGGACTTTTGCTTGCCGGGCTAATTTTTCTTTATAACTTTTTTACAAGTGATTCATTCGCGCTTACTATTACAGTAAGCATTTCGCTTGTATCGGTTATTATCTTTGCTGCCCTTGTCGGCACAACCATACCATTAGTGCTGAACAGGTATAAGATCGATCCGGCAGTAGCAACAGGGCCATTTATCACGACAATGAATGATGTTTTAGGGTTACTTATATATATGCTAATAGGAAGAGGATTGTATGCTGTTTTTACTGGCTGAGATCAGAAACTAAAACCTATTGCATCAACAGGATTCATTTTTGCTGCCGACCATGCCGGTGCATACCCGGCAATTACTCCTATGGTTACTGATATCATCAGGGCTACAAAAAAATTTCCAAAAGTAAGGTTAATACTTAGTTCCCAGAGGTAGTTGACCACCTGTGTTCCGATAAGTACCAGGAGGAGACCGAGCAGTCCGCCAAGTATCGACAGTATTATCGACTCATAAAGGAATTGCCAGAGGATAAATGATCTCTTTGCACCCAATGCTTTCTGTATTCCTATTATGCTTGTGCGCTCCTTTACAGATACAAACATTATGTTGGCAATCCCGAATCCTCCGACAAGAATGGAGAATCCCCCTATTATCCAGCCACCGACATTTAGACCTGCAAAAAATGATTGAAAGATCTGAGTAGCAAGACTTGCCTTGTTAACTGAAAAATTACTTGTCTCATCCGGCTGGAGACGCCTTGATGCCCGCAGGATCATAATTGTTTCATCGGTAAGCTCAACAACAGAAACCCCTTCACGTGATTTTAGCATTATGTTCGAATCAACAAACCTGTTTCTGAGGTTAATCATGTTCTTTGCAAACTCGATCGGGATAAGGGTCATTTCATCCATACCGCTATCGCTCAGTCCTCCCTCTCCCTCTTTTTTAAAAACACCTATTATTGTTGCTTTATGTCCGCCTACTGATATCACCTTTCCGACAGGATTTACAATATCAAAAATCGTTTCTGCAATTACTGCGCCTATAATTGCCACATTCTTACCGGAAGAGCTCTCATAAGGAGAAAAGTAGCGACCCTTTTCAATCTCAAACGATCTGACATCCTCAAATTCATGGGTTGTAGCCCATATACGTGCATTGTCAGCAACCTTATTACGGTATTTGAGAGATCTTGCATAGATTACCGAGTAGGCCGCAGCCTGCGTTTTTGTTGATCTTTTCTTGATAGCCTTATAATCATCCATAGATGGCGCCGGCCAGTTAATAATATCCCACCATGCAAGATCCGGATCCATCGTCCATGGGAACTTTTGGATGTAGATAACATCATCTCCGAGAGTTGCAATGTTCTCACGGATAGCACTCTCCATCCAGTCGAGAACGGTAAATACGGAGATTATGGTAAAAATACCGATGGCAATACCAAAGAGCGATAGAAATGTTCTTAGCTTATTTACAACTATTGAATGAAGCGCAAACAGAAAACCCTCCTTAAGTAATCGAAAAAATATCATATATTAAATCATTCATTATTTTCCAATTTTCTCAAAGATAATGAATATAGCCTGAATAATTACCTCCGGTGAGCTCTACTTCGTTCCGGTTCACAAATTGATCTATTGCGAAGTCAAATTACTGTGATTAAAGGCAATGCTCGATTTTTGATTCTCAATATAGCTATGGCTATGTCTGTGAGTCTCAAATCTGCGCTTACCTTTACTCTTTGTACTTTAACTTCTCATGACGAAAAACTTATAAATTAATCAGGCTAAAGTGAACAATTATTATCTGACTGCCTGAAAAAGGCTTAATAGATTGGTTGACAATAAAAAAATATCTATTTTTATTTGCCTTAAAAAACAATGACCATATTATTGTATATAATTGATAATGAGAGAAAAAAGAATTAGGTCGGCACTTATATCGGTTTACCATAAGGAGGGACTCGACAGGATTACAGGTAAGCTTGACAGATTAGGTGTAAAGATTATTTCAACAGGTGGCACACAAAAGTTCATAAGCGGGATGGGTGTTGATGTTGAATCTGTAGAAGACCTTACAACATATCCTTCAATTCTTGGAGGAAGGGTGAAGACTCTCCACCCGAAAGTTTTTGGTGGAATACTGGCTCGCAGGGATAACAAGGAGGACATTGATCAACTAAAGCAATTTGGCATTCCTGCAATAGACCTGATTATTGTGGACCTCTACCCGTTTGAGGAAACAGTAGCATCAGGTGCCGGTGAACAGGATGTGATTGAGAAGATTGATATAGGTGGTATATCACTTATCAGGGCAGCAGCCAAAAACTACCGGGATACTCTTATTGTTTCTGAAAGGGGACAGTATGACCATTTGTATGAACTTCTTGAGAGTGGTGAGGGTGTAACAACATTAACTGAACGCAGGCGTTTTGCTGCAGAAGCATTTGATGTGTCATCAGATTACGATAGTGCCATCTTCAACTATTTTAACATGGAGGAAGGTATTGCTTCATTTAAAGAGAGCAGGCGCCAGGTGAAAAAACTGAGATACGGAGAGAATCCACACCAGGAAGGTGCATTTTATGGCAGGCTAAATGACCTGTTTGAGCAGGTTCACGGGAGGGAGATCTCTTATAATAACCTGCTCGATATTGATGCTGCAGTAAACCTGATATCAGAATTTGATGAAACAACATTTGCAATACTGAAGCATAATAATGCTTGCGGTATTGCTACAAGGAATAAACTCTCCGATGCATGGAAAGATGCTCTGGCAGGTGACCCTGTCTCTGCTTTTGGCGGAGTTCTGATCACTAACAGGGTAGTTGATGATGTGACTGCTGCCGAAATTGATAATCTTTTCTTTGAGGTAATTATAGCTCCGGAATATGACGATAAAGCGCTGGAGATATTAAAGAAGAAAAAGAACAGGATTATTTTGAAATTGCAAGGTCAGCCCACCGGTAAAGGAAGTTTCAGAACTGTTCTGAACGGAGTTTTATGGCAGGAGAAGGATACCCGTACCGAGGGCGTCTCTGATATGAATCCTGCAACTAAGACTGTGCCTTCTGCAAGCCAGATGGAAGATCTTGTTTTTGCCAATAAGATAGTTAAACACAGTAAGTCCAATACTATTGTTCTCGCAGGCAACAGACAACTGTTTGGTAGCGGGGTTGGTATGACATCGCGTATCGATGCGCTTAAGCATGCGGTAGAAAAGTCAAAAGGCTTTGGCTTTGACCTTACAAAGGCAGTGATGGCATCTGATGCATTTTTCCCCTTCCGGGATAGTGTTGAAATTGCAGGGAAAGAGGGAATTACTGCTGTTATTCAGCCAGGGGGATCGGTAAGGGATAATGAATCAATTGATTATTGTGACGCTAATGGAATGTCGATGGTATTTACCGGCATAAGACATTTCAGACATTAATTTTTAAATATATAAAACAGTTGCTAATGGGGATATTTTCATTTTTGACACAAGAGCTTGCTATTGATCTGGGGACTGCTAATACAATTATTATTCATAATGACAAGATAGTTGTTGATGAGCCATCAATTGTAGCAGTAGATAAGAATACGGGTAAGCTGATTGCAATAGGGGAGAGGGCCAGGCAGATGCATGGAAAGACACACGATAGTATAGTTACTATAAGGCCTTTGAGAGATGGTGTGATTGCAGACTTTAATGCTGCAGAGCAGATGATGAGGGGGATGATCAAGATGATAAACAAAGGTTCCAGTCTGTTTACCCCTTCTCTTAAAATGGTAGTTTGTATACCTTCGGGGAGCACAGAAGTAGAAGTAAGAGCGGTTAGAGACTCATCAGAACATGCCGGGGGTCGTGATGTTTACCTGATCTATGAGCCAATGGCTGCAGCAATTGGAATAGGGCTGGATGTTGAAGCCCCTGAGGGGTGTATGGTTATAGATATAGGAGGGGGAACAACAGAGATTGCTGTTATCGCTCTCGGAGGGATTGTTTGTAATAAGTCTATCAGGACAGCCGGTGACGGATTCACAACGGATATTCAGGCATATATGAGACATCAGCATAATATTAAGGTTGGAGAAAGAACTGCCGAAGATATTAAGATTAATGTTGGCGCTGCGTTGCCTGATATCGAAGACCATCCTGCTGATTATATAGTTCGCGGTCCGAATTTAATGACTGCCATGCCTATTGAAATACCGGTATCATACCAGGAGATTGCTCATTGTCTTGATAAATCGATATCAAAAATTGAGACAGCAATTCTTGGTGTGCTTGAACAGACTCCGCCGGAACTTTATGCCGATATAGTAGGTAAGGGAATCTATATGGCCGGAGGAGGAGCTTTATTAAGGGGGCTTTCAAAAAGATTTAGTGACAAGATATGTATTCCATTTAAGATGGCTGAGGATCCTCTGCATGCAGTGGCGAGGGGAACAGGCGTCGCTTTGAAGAATGTTGATAACTTTTCATTTCTGATGAGATAACCGGGGGGATTTTAATGAGAAGTCTGCTAAACTTCTTACTTAGGTACCAAAATATTATAATACTGCTCCTGCTTGAAGCAGCAGCATTCTATTTGCTTGCTAACAGCACCTCTTACCATAATGCTAAAATAACAAATAGTCTCAGAGGATGTGAGACCGCTATGCAGGAAAAAGTAGCAAACTTTGTTGAGTATTTTAAGCTGAGGGAGATTAATAATACTTTGTCAGAGGAGAACACGCGGTTAAGAAACACGCTGGAAAGGACTTACAGTAACAGTGAGATCAGTTTTTTTGCTGTTAATGATTCTGTTCAGAGACAGCAGTATGTATATACCCAAGCCTATGTGGTGAACCAATCTCTAACAAAACAGAAGAATTTTTTTACTTTAAATAAAGGTACAAGTCACGGTATTGATGAGGGAATGGCTGTGGTTGGTCCGGATGGTATTGCCGGTGTTATTGTGGGGGTAGACAAAAACTTTTCAGTTGCAATGTCGTTACTGAATCTTGATTTCAGACTGAGTGCCAGGTTTAGAAAAAATGGGTATTTCGGATCACTGAACTGGAAAGGTCTTGACAGATCGCTGTTGTCATTTGATGAAATACCACATCACTTAATAGTTAATATCGGGGATACAATTGAGACCAGCGGTTTTTCTGCTCTTTTCCCGGCCGGCCTTATGGTAGGTTGTGTATCGGGGTTTGATGATAAGGATGGTGACTTTTATAATATTGATGTGAAACTTGCAACAGATTTTCATAACCTAAACTATATCTATATAATAGGGAACCTGAAAAGATATGAGCAGGTTACCCTTGAAGAGAGCATTGAAGAAATAAAGTGATTAAGAAATGATTACAGGTATAATTAAAAATACGGGTCTTTTTATTTTTCTGTTACTGCTACAGATCCTGCTGATGGATAATATTGAATTTAGCGGGTATGTAAATCCGTATATCTATCTTCTGTTTATTATACTTCTTCCTGTGGAGATCCCTGCATGGTTGCTGCTTATTCTCTCTTTTTTTACCGGACTGTCTGTTGACCTGTTTAACGGAACGCCTGGCATGCATGCCTCGGCAACCACATTCGCCGGATTTGTACGTCCTTATATATTAAGGATCCTGGCCCCAAGGGATGGTTATGACACCGGGGTATTACCTGTGCCCGGAGCGTATGGATGGAGATGGTTTCTTGTTTATGTTATATTAATAGTGACAATACATCATTTTGCCCTCTTTTACATTGAGGTTTTCAGGCTGGCTTATTTTTTCAGTACATTGTTGCGAGTCCTGCTCAGCTCTCTCTTTAGCATCGGATTTATCTTAATTATTCAATTATTGATTGTTAAACGATAGGTAGTGCCAGATATTAAGGATATATATTCAAACAGGAGATTCTTTTTCTTCGGAGTTATCTTTCTGGTTGTGATGGTAATCCTTATTAAGCTTTTTATAATCCAGGTTGTTGATACATCTTACAGACTTTCTGCCGAAAATAATGTACTGAGGCATGTTACACAATACCCGGCAAGGGGGTTGATATATGATCGTAACGGGAATTTGCTGGTTTATAACCAGGCTGCTTATGACCTTATGGTTATACCCGGTCAGACTACTGAAACAGACACATCACTTTTATGCACAATCCTTGATATTACAAAAGAGTCATTCCTTGAGAGACTCTCTGTGGCGAGTGATTATTCTCTATATGCACCATCTGTCTTTTTGAAAATGGTCTCAACAGAAACATATGCCCGGTTGCAGGAGTTACTTTATAAATATCCGGGGTTTTATGTCCAGAGACGTACATTACGGAGATATTCATATCCTGTGGCTGCCCATGTTTTGGGGTATGTAAGTGAGGTAGATGCAGATGATATTAAGTCAGACAGTTATTATAAGATGGGCGACTATATCGGGGCAAGTGGAATTGAGGTAGCTTATGAAAAGGAGTTAAGAGGGAGAAAAGGTCTGAAAATCCTGCTTGTAGATGTGCATAACAGGATAAAGGGATCTTACCAGAACGGGCGTTATGATTCTGTTCCTGTGCCGGGGAGAGATATTGTGTTAACCATTGATATTGAATTGCAGCAGTATGGAGAGAAACTCTTGAAAAACAAAAATGGAAGTATCGTTGCCATTGAACCATCTACCGGTGAGCTTCTCGCACTCGTAACAGCACCAAATTACGATCCTTCATTGCTGGTTGGCAGGATCAGGTCTGACAATTTCAGGGCTCTTCGGAGAGATACCCTTGAGCCACTGTTTAACCGTGCCGTTATGGCTTCATATCCTCCCGGATCAACATTTAAACCGGTGAATGGATTAATTGCGCTTCAGGAGGGTGTAATAAGCAGAGGATATGAGTACTTCTGTGATAATGGTTACTATGCCCGCGGGGTCTATGTAAGATGTCACCATTTCGAAGCCTTTAATCTGCCTGAAGCCATAATGACATCATGTAATTCCTATTTCTGTAATGCGTTCAGGCGAATACTTGAAAATCCTGAATATGAGACTATAGCAGATGCCTTTAGCAAGTGGAAGTCTTACCTTTCCCGGTTTGGTTTTGGGTCGAAGCTTGGAAGTGATATTAGAAATGAATTACCTGGTTTTGTCCCGGAGACAAAATATTATGACCGGTTTTATGGAGAGGGCAGATGGAAGGCTCTGACGGTACTATCCCTTGCTATTGGTCAGGGCGAACTGGGAACCACACCACTACAGATAGCAAATATGACTGCTGCCATTGCTAACAGGGGTTATTATTATATCCCGCATATTGCAAAATCTATAGATGGCAGTAAAGATAATATTAGTCCGTTGTTCAGGCAAAAACACAATATTGGTATTGACTCATCCCATTTTGAGGTTATTGTTGAGGGGATGAAGGCAGTAGTAAATGGCCCTCAAGGCGCTACTGCAAGGTGGGTGGCTTTGAAAGATATTGTGGTTTGCGGCAAGACCGGTACAGCCGAAAATCCACATGGCCCTGATCACTCGGTATTTATTGCTTTTGCTCCTGCTGACGATCCCAAAATTGCGATAGCAGTTTATGTTGAAAACAGTGGGTTTGGATCAACTTATGCTGCACCGGCAGCAACACTGATGATAGAAAAATATCTGAAGGGCGAAATATCAAACCAGTGGCTCGAAGATTACATATTAAGAACCGATAATAACAGGTGAAGAGGAGTATTAATATATGGCGCAGTCTCGACTGGATCACAGTATTTATATATCTTACTATGATCTTTTTCGGCTGGATAAATATTTATGCAGCCGTTTATAACGAGGAGTTTAGTAGTATTTTTGATATCTCGCAGAGGTATGGTAAACAGATTATATGGATTGGCGCTTCATTGGTAATAGCTGCTCTGGTTATTGGTATCGATAGCAGGTTTTACCTCTTCTTCTCATATCTGTTTTATATTGCTGTTATAGCAATGTTGGTACTGGTGCTCATTTTTGGTAAGGAGGTTAACGGAGCAAGATCATGGTTTGAGATTGGCGGCTTCAGCTTTCAACCTTCAGAATTTGCAAAATTTGTAACTGCTCTTGCTTTAGCCAGGTACCTTAGCGTGAAAGGAAGAACACTCAACTCTTATAAAACTATATTTACCTCTTCAGTAATTATTCTTACACCTGCGCTATTAATTGTTTTTCAGCCCGATATGGGATCAGCGCTTGTATATTTTGCCCTTGTGCTTGTGTTGTTCAGAGAGGGACTTTCTCCATACCTTTTTATTACAGGGATCCTTGCAATTCTTCTTTTCGTTGTTACTCTTATTGTTGACAATCTATATATATATTCCATACTCGTTATTCTGGCTATCCTGATTCATCTTATTATCTCTGGTAATCCCGGTTTAACACTTAAAGGCACTTTAATAATGGCGATTATCGGAGGTGCGGTCTTTTCAGTTTACAGGTGGGGAGTAGGCGCAATAAGGGTGGAGCAGATCTTTATTATTTCACTTCTTCTTGCCGTTGCAGCGTTTACTTATTATATATACCGTTTCAAGGCATACCTGATATTGGTTATTTATGCCTTTCTCCTGGGAAGTATGCTTTTTATCTTTACGGTAGATTATTCCTTTAATAATATCCTTAAACCACATCAGCAAAGCAGGATAAATGTTGTTCTTGGTATAGAGTCTGATCCCTCCGGATCGGGATACAATCTTAACCAGTCAAAAATATCGATCGGTTCAGGAGGTTTTACCGGGAAAGGGTTTTTACAGGGAACCCAGACCAAATTTAAATTTGTGCCTGAACAGAGTACCGATTTTATCTTCTGTACGGTTGGAGAAGAGTGGGGTTTTCTCGGAACATCATTCGTTATACTGATGTTTGCATTTCTTTTTACCCGGCTTATTATCATTGCAGAACGGCAGCGATCATCCTTTTCAAGGATTTTTGGCTATGGGGTTGTTTCAATACTACTGTTTCATTTTGTTATTAATATTGGCATGACTATCGGATTGGTGCCTGTAATAGGTATCCCGCTGCCATTTTTTAGCTATGGGGGCTCATCATTATGGGGTTTTACTCTATTGCTTTTTATCTTTCTGAGGCTCGATGCCAGCCGTAATGAGTATATGGTTTAGAATGGGATAGACAGACGGTGAGAAAGATGGATCCCAAAATCGTTCTCAACATATTCAATCAACTGCGGAAAGAACTCCATAAAATCATCATCCAGAGAATAGTAGTTTTTCTTAAGTGTTTTGATAGCATACCTCGATTCGTTGGGCAGGCTTGTCCGTTTACTTAAAGCCTTGAAAACAGAACGTAATCCATTGGTGGTTTTGTATGACTCCAGCCAGTTGTTTATAATAAAAAAAGGGATTCTCTCTTTAACCTTGTCGGGTAAGATATGATGATTGTTAACCATAGCCCTGTAGAACTGGTAGATAATACTCTCAAGAGGCCTCCGGGAGTAAAAATCCCACTCTCTTGTGAGAAAGTGATCATACATGATATCAATTACCACGCCGGCATATTTATGGTACTTTTTGGTGAACAGGAGCTTACTGCGGTGTACTACCGGATGTTTGTCGGTGAACGCATCAATATTCCTGTGAATAATTATCCCTTTACGAATCTGTTCGGGATATTTCAGATAGTCCCGCCCCTTAACATAATCACCAATGTAATTGCCTATTATAATCTCATCAGAATCACCTGAAAGATATATGTGGGCGAGTACATTCATTTCCTTTTTAAGATTATTACGTTGAAATTAACTATTTGTTTTGTTCCACCCTAATATTTTATTTAACATATTTTGCTGTAAGGGGAGTCTTATAGACAAGTTTCAGGTAAACAAGTATATACAAGCATTATGCCAGAAAGAAAAAAATGAGATAAATCAGAGGAATTTAAACAGTTAAATTATAGATTTGCTAATTCTTAATTAATTGAATCAAACACATATAAACATTACTTAGAAAGGAGATTATTATGGCTAAAAAAAATGTCATTATTATCGGTGCTGCCGGTAGAGACTTTCACAATTTTAATACTTACTACAGAGATAACGAAAATTATAATGTGGTAGCTTTTACTGCTGCCCAGATTCCTGACATTGATGGCAGAAAATACCCTGCTGAATTGGCCGGAAGCCTTTACCCTGACGGGATTCCTATTCATGCTGAAGAGGATTTGCCAAAACTGATCAAGGAGTTGAATGTTGATGATTGTACATTTTCATACAGCGATATAACATATGGGAAAGTGATGTCGGTTAGTGCTATTGTTAATGCTGCAGGCGCTAATTTTATTCTGCTGGGACCCGGTGATACCATGGTAAAAAGTACTAAGCCGGTTATTTCCGTTGGTGCAATTCGTACAGGTTGTGGTAAAAGTCAGACATCGCGCAGGGTTATTGAACTGCTTATGGAGAAAGGATTGAAAGTAGTTGCAGTAAGGCACCCCATGCCATATGGCAACCTGAATGCCCAGAAAGTACAGCGTTTTGCAGAGATTGATGATCTTGCCAAACATAAATGTACCATCGAAGAGATGGAAGAGTATGAACCGCATGTTGTAAGAGGCAATGTAATTTATGCAGGAGTAGATTATGAAGCAATACTGCGTGCAGCAGAGGAAGACCCTAAAGGATGTGATGTGGTGCTGTGGGATGGTGGTAATAACGATTTTCCTTTCTACAAGTCCGATCTGACTATAACAGTAACAGACCCTCACAGGGCCGGACATGAACTGAGATATTATCCCGGTGAGGTAACATTAAGGCTGGCTGATGTTGTGATAATAAACAAGATGGATAGCGCTGCTCCTGAAGATATACAGACAGTCAGAGACAGCATACAAAAGGTTGCCCCCGATGCAATAGTTGTAGATGGCGCTTCTCCAATCAAGGTTGACGATCCTTCGGTTATTAAAGGTAAGAGAGTACTTGTAGTGGAGGATGGTCCCACTCTTACTCATGGGGAGATGAAGATTGGTGCCGGTGTTGTTGCCGCACGTAAATTCGGTGCAGCAGAACTGGTTGACCCAAGGCCGTTCACTGTTGGTAAAATGTCAGAAACATTTGAGATATATCCCAATATTGGCACTCTGTTACCTGCTATGGGTTATGGAAAACAGCAACTAAAAGACCTTGAAGCTACAATAAACGGAGCCGATTGTGATGCTGTTGTTATTGGTACACCTATCGACCTGAACAGGATTATTAATATCAAAAAACCCAACACAAGGGTTTATTATGACCTTCAGGAAATAGGTAACCCTAACCTCGGTGAGATAATCGACGATTTTATTAAGAAATATAATTTGTAGATATTCAATACCCTTCTTTCCCAAGCAGTCTGAACATATTTGACTTATAGGCTTCCACACCTGGTTGATCGAATGGATTAACACCAAGTTCATAACCGCTCGTAGCACATGATATCTCGAACAGATAGAGTAGCTGCCCGAGTACATGCTCATTAATCTCGGGCAGATCTATCTTTATAACAGGTACACCTCCTTTAACATGGGCCATTATAGTTCCTTCTTCTGCTTTTTTGTTAACATAAGAGACACTCTCGCCGGACAAAAAGTTGAGCTTATCAAGGTTTCTCTCATCTTTAGGTATTACAAGGTTCTTATTGCAATTGTCAACCGATAATACCGTCTCAAAAATAATTCTCTGTCCATCCTGAATATATTGCCCAAGGGAGTGAAGATCTGTTGTAAAATCTGCTGATACCGGAAATATACCTCTCCCTTCCTTTCCTTCGCTCTCTCCAAAAAGTTGTTTCCACCACTCTGCGATAAAGTGAAGCTGTGGGTTGTAATTAACAAGCATTTCAATATTAAAATTTTTTCTTAACAGAAGGTTTCTTATCGCGGCATAAATTAATGCAGGGTTCTTAGCGCTGGTATCATTATCCCGAGTTACAGAAGCCATCTCAATAGTGCCGGATATGAACTGTCTGATATCAATTCCTGCACATGCTATTGGGAGCAGACCTACAGGTGTGAGTGCCGAGAATCTTCCTCCTACATCATCAGGGATAACAAATGTTTCATAGCCCTCTTCTTCCGCAAGTGTTCTGAGTGCTCCTTTGTTCTTATCTGTTATTGCAACAATATGATCAATAGCCTCTTTTCTGCCAATATTTTCCTCTAAAAGTTTTTTCAGCAGACGAAAAGCTATAGCTGGTTCGGTGGTGGTCCCCGATTTTGAAATAACAATGATATTGAATGATACTCCCGACAGATAGTTTAACATGTTTGAGAGATAATCCTCTCCCAGATGATGTCCGGCAAACAGTATCTGATGTCCGTTAATTTTCCCATTATCAAACGGGTTGGTAAATGCATCAATTACTGCTTTTGACCCGAGGTAAGAGCCGCCGATACCTATCACAACAGAAATGTTGGCGCTATTTCTAAGTCTGAGAGCTGCCTTTTCGATCTTGTTTGTTTCAATCATAACCTCATTCGGCAGGTTAAGCCATCCCAGGAAGTCATTCCCTTTTCCGCTTTTTGATTTTAGCCGGTTCAGGTGATTCATCCCATTTTCAGCAGCTATGAGAATATCTTTTTCGTTGATAAATTGAAGGCAGTCAGAATAATCAAGTTCAATGTTTTTCATGTGTTAATAATTTATTTTCAATGGTCACATGCAGCTCGCAAGACAAAATTTAATCATGCTCGGTTCATGTTCGGTTCATCTCTGGTTTAATAATCTATTTAAGAATTCGTGTGATCTTTTCAATTTCCCTGGCAGGGCTTGCATTTTTATAGAGAATATTATAGACTCCCTCAGCAATGGGGATCTTTACCTTCAGTTGCTTATTAATTGCGTTAATACAGTCTGAAGAGTAGTATCCCTCAGCTACCATAATCATCTCCATAAGAGCATATCTTACCGAAGTGCCTTTGCCGATCATATTCCCGAACATCCTGTTCCGGCTGTATCGGGAGTATGCTGTAACAAGCAGGTCTCCGAGGTAGGCAGAGTCATTTATTCGCCGACTGTTCTTATATATTGCCTGAATAAACCGTTTCATCTCTGTAACAGAGTTTGAAAGGAGAACGGCAAGGAAATTATCTCCATATCCCAGTCCGTGAGATATACCTGTTGCGATAGCATAAATATTTTTTAACACTGCAGCGTATTCGATCCCAAAAATATCATCCGAGATAATAGTTTTGAGATAATAATTATCCAGCATTCCTGCAACAATTTTGGCCCGGCTCTCAACTTTCGAAGCCACAGTCAGATATGTAAGTTTTTCCATGGCTATCTCTTCAGCATGAGTAGGTCCGGTAAGTATCACCATGTTATCGAAGGGAATGGAATAATTATAATGAAAAAACTCACTTACGATCCTGTTTTCCTCCGGCACTATTCCCTTAATAGCCGAGCAGATTGTCTTGCCTGAAATGTCTGTAGTAAAATTCTCCATGCTGCTTTTCAGGAAGGCAGACGGAATTACAAAAATTAATATGTCAGACATTGAAACAGCATGGTTGATATCGTTGGTAAGAATCAGCTTATCGAGCCTGAAATCAACACTGCTAAGGTATTTTGGATTATGATTATGCTTTTGAATATGGTCAATGATTTCCGGTTCACGGATATACCAGGCGATTTTTTCTGTGTTCCGGCAAAGAAGTTTAACTATTCCGGTTGCCCAGCTTCCTGATCCGATAACAGTAATATTTGCCTCCATATTATTGATGCTTTCATGCATTTTGGCAAAGGTAACAAAAAAAGCTGTGGACGAATTACGCCCACAGCTTTACGAAACAACTGGAGTATATATGGGATATCTATTTCCTTACAACGTCACCTGCACTTGATGATCGTGCATCAACCTTGTCGGGATTACCCATGTAGTATATATCGCCTGCACTGCTGGCTCGTGCTTTGAGCCTTTCAGTAACAGTAATTTTTACGTCACCTGCACTTGAAGCGGAAATGTCAGCCTCTTTAACTGTTAGCTCATATGCTTTAATGTCACCTGCGCTGCTGGTGCTTGCCTCAAGGTAATCAGCTTCACCCGAAAGAGTAATATCACCTGAACTGGAGGTGCTCAAATCCAACGATTTGGCATATACCTCAAGTTTGACATCACCCGCGCTGCTTGTGGATATTTTCAGATGATCTGTTCTGACAGGGGTCTGACCATAAACATCACCGGCACTTGAAGCCTTTATGTAGTTGATCTCTTTCATGGTAACATGAACAATTCTCTTTTTCGCCCAGGTAATATTTACGCGGTCAAAATAAACATTCAGGACGTCATCCTTAACCTCTGTAACGATATGTTCAATCAGATTATCGTCTGCTTCTACCACAACTTCAAATTTGTCACCCTGAGTAAGGTAAATATCAATAGCTGTAGATGTTTTAACACCGGTAAAGTTTTTTATATTACGGGTCTCTGATGTAATATCCCCGCTACCTTTCACTCTCTCTCTCCTCTGTGCATCAACAGTTGTTACTGTCCCGAGGCAGATCAGCGCAACAAATAAAATTTTCAGGCTTTTCATTTTTTTAATTTTAAGTTTAACATTCTATCTAAAGACAGTTTAGAAATAGGAATGATGCATATTAACAGAAGTAATTAAAGAGAGGCTGCCTCAAAGTTGTATCAGATGTCATTTCGAATCCCGGTATTCCCGGGTGAGAAATCTAACTATTTGATAATCAGGAATGACAAATTTCCAATATCCGGCACGGATCCAGCCTTCGCAAAGCTTCGGCCGGCAGTGCTGGAGATCCGCGCCAGCGAAGTGAGTCAGATCCGTATCAGCAAAGTAATTGTTATATGGTCATTACTATATAATCATCAATTATCAGATCATACTTGACTTGTGTTAGTTAATACCGTATCTTTAATAGACCGTGAAATGAGCATGAAAATCAGAAAGTAAATTTTAAGCAGATAAACCAATAGACATAATATTACTAACAATTCAGGGAGGATATAAAAATGGTACAAAAAAAATTATACCTGGTTATTTTAGCTTTGCTGATACCCCTTTCAGGCTGGTCGCAAGGCAATGAGATTCAAATTACTACCTCTTCGGAGGAGGCAAGGGAAATGTTTATTGCCGGGAGACAAAAAAAGGAGAATGTACAGGCGGAAGCAGCCACGAACCTTTTTGACCGTGCAATTGAAATTGATCCCGAGTTTGCACTTGCATATCTGTACAGAGGCAGACCTCAGGATATTGATAAAGCCAATGTGCTGATCGATAATGTCTCGGAAGGAGAGAAGATCGAAATACAATATTTTACTGCCATTGAGTCTTTCGAACTGAAGAAAGCTAAAGAGTACCTTGATCAGCTATTGGAGGAGTATCCATCCGATAAGCATGTACACCTCTGGGCAGGTCTTTTTTATGAAAATATTCTGCAAAATTACCAGCTGGCACTTGATCATTTCCATATAGCTTCAAAGCTTGATGAGAAATATGCTGCTCCACATAACGAGACAGGGTACAGATATATGCGTCTGGGAGATTATGAGAGGGCTGAAGCCTCTTTCAGGAAATATATAAGCCTGGCCCCGGATTGTCCGAATGCATTTGATTCGTATGCCAATTTTCTTATGATGCTTCAGCGTTATGACGAATCAATTGAACAATATAAAGAGGTTTATAATCTTAATCCCGATAATCCTGTTACGATCGCAAGGATTGGACAGAATTATGCTTTCAGGGGTGAGTATGACGAGGCAAGGACATACTATAAGAGATATTCTGAAATTACTGATAGCCCGGGGCCTAAGGTTGCAGCGCTTGATCTTGAAGCTGCCTCCTATGTTGCTGAGGGTAACATTGATGCTGCTATGAAATGTATGGAGGATTATTGCAATTTTGGCAGGAATACGGGGAGAAATATTGATATTGTAACAGGCACTGCGAATATGGGTTTTATTTCACTGGAACTTGGAGATCCTGAGAATGGACTGAATTATTATCATGAAGCTGCAGATATGGTGGCAAGCTTTAACTTACCTGACGCTACGCGGAAAAGATACCGGTTATTATTACTTGGCTGGTTATCAATTGCAAATGCGGCTAATAATAATTTAGAGGAGGCAGATGCCTACCTTACAAAAGCAAGGGTATTAATGGAGTTAACCAATAACCCTGCACTCAGAGGTAATTATATGTTTTTTTGCGGCTACGTTGATATTGCAAAAGGAAACTATACAGATGCTATCGATAATCTCCTGGGAAGCAATCAGGATGAACCGTTTAATGTATATTTATTAGCACTTGCTTATGAAAAGGCAGGTGAGTCGGAGGAGGCTGAAGACCTGTTTGACAAACTCAGGTCGTGGGAGAACTTTGGATTGAATTATGCTGTTGCAAGGGTTAAAGCACTTGAGAAACTGGCTGATTGATCTTTTTTAGTTTTTACAGGAATGATATCTTTATACCGATAATTGGTATAATACAGTACGTATGAGTTATTCTTTTTCCTGGGATCCTCTTTTTTTCGAACCTGTTGTTATTCTGAGTGTGGTATTATTCGGGCTTGTGACATATCATCTGTTAATTTATTCAGACAGGTTAAAGAGTAAGTTTATTGACTTTTTCGGAGAGGAAAGGTCAGAAGTAGAATGGATAATGTTCTGGCGCTATGCAGGGGTCTTCTTTTTCGCTGTTATTCCGCTGATTGTTATTATTACCCTTATGCCTCAGGGTATCTCTTATTATGGTATAAAATTTATCAATATATCCGAATCGGCTTTGTGGATAATTGGTATTGGCTTGGTTATTATACCGATACAGTCGAAGAGTGCCCGGTCGGAAGCTAATAGAAAACTGCATCCCCGCATCAGGGTAAAGGAATGGAACAGAGCGCTTGTATTAAAAAACTCTTTTGGCTGGTTTATTTATCTCCTCTCATATGAGTTTCTTTTCAGGGGATTACTGCTATTCGGGCTGATTCCTTTTTTTGGTGTTTGGCCGGCAGTTTTGATAAACATCCTGATCTATTCACTTGTACATATTCCAAATGGATACAGGGAAGCAATTGCAGCCATCCCGTTTGGTCTTATACTTTGTATCCTTACTATTCGTACAGAAACAATATGGATAGCCTTTTTCGTGCATCTGATCCTTGCCCTTTCGAACGACTGTTTCGCATTAACCGGGAACGATTTCTTTAAATTCAGAACTAAAAGAAATTAGAAGGAGCATTGTATAAGAGCTCCTTCTAAAAACCTATATTAATAGAAAGCGCAACAATATCATGATATTTTAGCCAGGCTGGCATTTATCTCCGCATCGGCTAATTCATGATCAACCAGTTCCCCTGAGAAATATTTATCATACGCCATAAGATCAAAATGACCATGTCCGCTTAGGTTAAAAAGAATTGTTTTAGGCGTGCCTTCCTTGTCTGCTTTTTTAGCTTCATCGATAGCTCCGGTAATCGCATAATTAGCTTCGGGAGCAGGAATGATCGCCTCTGTACGGGCAAACAACACTCCGTTATCAAAGCACTCTTTCTGGTATTTTGACTGTGCTTCAATCAGCCCGTCTTTCAACAACTGGCTTACAAGTACTCCTGCACCATGATATCTCAGACCGCCTGCATGAATTTTAGCAGGTACAAAATTATGACCAAGAGTATACATTGCTAAAAGCGGTGTCAAACCAACTGAATCACCAAAGTCATACATAAACTTACCTCTCGTAAGTTTCGGGCATGAAGCCGGTTCGATAGCCACCATTCTCGTATTTTTGCCGTTAAGAATATTTTCCCTGATAAATGGGAATGATATCCCGGAAAAATTTGATCCGCCTCCGAAACAGCCAACAATTATATCAGGATAGTCTCCTGCTTTCTCCATCTGCAGGAGGGCTTCTTCTCCTATGATGGTTTGATGCATGAGTACATGGTTTAATACGCTACCCAAAGAGTATTTTACATCAGGATTTTTTGCCGCTCTCTCAACGGCTTCTGATATTGCTATCCCAAGACTGCCGGGCGAATCAGGGTCCTGATTCAATATTTGTTGTCCTGCTTCAGTAAGGTTGCTGGGAGAAGGTATGACTGAAGCATTATATGTATTCATCATCATTTTGCGGTAAGGTTTCTGCTCATAACTAATCTTTACCATAAACACTTCAAGATCGATACCGAAATATTGACATGCAAAACTCAGGGCACTTCCCCATTGTCCGGCTCCTGTTTCAGTTGTAAGCTTCTTAACGCCTTCCATTTTATTATAATAGGCCTGTGGTATAGCGGTATTGGCTTTATGAGATCCGGCATAACTAAGTCCCTCGTACTTGTAATAGATTTTACAGCTGGTGCCGATGGCTTTCTCAAGTGCCGATGCCCTGAAAACAGGACTTGGACGGTATGTTTTGTATAGCTCCAGTACTTCCTCCGGAATATCAATAAACCTGTCGGTTGCCGCCTCCTGTTTTATCAGCTCCATCGGAAACAGAGGCAAAAGGTCCTCTGGTGTAATAGGCTCTTTTGTAGCGGGATGCAGTGGAGGAAGGGGCTTATTCGGCATATCGGCCATTATGTTATACCATTTTGTCGGCATTTCATTCTCATTAAGGGTAATCTTCTTAAAGTTTTTCATAGTTTCTAAGTTTAATTATTAATAGTTTTTCATTTAAGACAAAAAAAAGGCACGCTGTGAACAGCGTGCCTTAAGAAGTAATTTGTATATTTTATTACATAACGGTCTGTATCACAGTATAATTATTTATTCTGTGCCACCGCCAATTATGTAGAGTTATCTTAAACATCGTGTCAAAATTAAGAATTATTTTAAAGTTTCCAAATTTATGGTAATGTTCAGTGCCGTTGTTATTATCTTTTCCAGGCAGGTGTATTATACGCTTATTCTGATTACCCCGATTCTGATTTGTAACGGCAGAATGAAGTTTGGATTTATTTGAATTTAACTCTGCTTTTTTATCATTTTATATTTTATTGTCTGTGAGTTATCTGCTGTTTTGCTTTGAAATTGATTATTAGATAGTTATTTTTAGAGAGAAAAATTTTCAGAAATATGCAATAATCATTTTCTGATCTAACCTAAAACAAGTATCATGAGTAATGAATCATTCAACTTTGGGAGTTTTCTAAAAGATTCTGTAGATTCTGTATTAAACCCCAAAAATTATTTTTCATCCCTGAATATTGAGGGAGGAATTGGTGAGCCGGTTATCAAAGCTTTGATTTATGGGGCTCTTTCAGGTATTTTCGCTTTTCTGTGGAGTGTTCTCAACATCTCAGGGTTTACCGGAGGGATGTTTGGGGGTGCAATTGGTATTGCGGTCTTTATCTGGGCAATTGTAGGAGCAGTAATAGGTCTCTTTATCGGGGCAGTTATTGTTCTTATTATTTCTGCTATATGCGGTGGAAGCACCGATTATATTGCCAATGCCCGTGTAACTGCATCACTTATGGTGCTTATGCCTATCAGTTCACTCTTCGGGTTTTTAATCGGTATTAGTGGACCTCTCTCAGCCGTAGTGAGTCTTCTTATTAATATTTACGGACTCTATATGCTCTATTTTGCCCTGGTCGGGCCATTGAAGGGGAAAGAGAGTTCTGCGAAGGTTTTAACATGGATACTGGTAGCGGTACTTGCACTTTTTCTTGTTATAGGCCTCTTTACGAAAAAGGCAGCGAATAAATTTCTCGACCAATATGGCATTGATACAGAGGAAATGGGGAAAGATCTTGAGGAGATGGGGGATGATCTTGAGAAAGGTCTTAAGGATCTGACAAAAGATCTCGAGGAGGCTCTTGACGAAATTGTGGAAAAAAGCGAAGAAGAAAGCGAAGAAGAAGGCGAAGAGGAAATCGAAGAGTAGCCTGTTAGTATTTTTCAGGCACAAAAGTTTGTTCATTAATAGGAGGTCGGATATACCCTGTTTTGTTAACATCAGGGAGTTCGATCTCTTTATATTTTATCTTTTCATATGGAATCTTTGATAGCAGATGGTGAATACAGTTAAGCCTTGCCCTTCTTTTGTCGTCACCGTTAACTACCCACCATGGTGAAAGTTTTGTGTCGGTGTATGAGAACATTTCATCTTTAGCCTTTGAATACTCAACCCACTTGCTTCTTGATGCGAGGTCCATCTCACTGAATTTCCATCGCCTCAAGGGGTCATTAAGTCTTTCCGTGAATCGCTTCTCCTGTTCATCATCACTAACCGAAAACCAGTATTTTACCAGGATAATTCCCGAATGTATCAGCATCTCCTCAAAACGCGGACAGGATCTCAGGAAATCCCAGTATTCTTCATCAGTACAAAACTCCATTACCCTTTCAACGCCGGTCCTGTTATACCAGCTACGGTCAAACAATACTATTTCACCGGCTGATGGCAGATGTGATACATATCTCTGGAAATACCACTGTGTTTTTTCTTTCTCTGTTGGCACACCCAGTGCCATAACCCTGCAAATCCTGGGGTTCAGGCTCTGGGTTATTCTTTTGATGACACCCCCTTTACCGGCAGCATCCCTTCCTTCAAAGAGAACTACAACCTTCAATCCTTTTGCCTTTACCCACTCATGCATTATGACAAGCTCTTCCTGTAATTTTTCAAGCTCTTTAAAATAAAATTTCTTTTGAAGTTTATTATTTGGTGTATTATTGCTCATAGGTTTATAATCACTAGTGATTATTAATAATGGAATGTTGTTTTGGCAAGTTACAAAAATCTGACAAAAGAAGATTGATAGTATTATTTTAATAACAACTCCATCATCAGGAGGGCTGATATTTCCCCCTTTTTCTTAATAAAATCCCTTGGAGTATTATCTCCGATTTCATAAGTAATACCTTCAGCATGGAATTGATTATAGAACCAGTTCTTTGATGTCAGGGATGGAAAAGGTTCTGACGGTTCCTCATTTGTTATTTTACCCGGAACTGACTCGGAGATACTTCTTAGCCACATGTTCTTAAAATTGCCAATAATAAGGGTCTCTCTATCTACAATATTTGTGTAGTAGATATCCTGGTATGTAGAGTGGAAATCAATACCGAGTATTATGTCAGATTTGTTTCGTTTTGATTCATATACTATCCTGTCAGCAATGATCCTTACTTCAGGCTGGTGATAAATACCCCAGTCACGGTTAAGATCGACGCCACCTGTATTAAACCTCCAATGTCCCAGGTCAACACCGTCCGGATTAATTAACGGAAATACAAGAACCCTGTATTTGTTTAAGAAATTTGTTGTTAATTCATCATGTTGTATCAGCCTATCAACGAATGCTTTCATGGCATAGTAACCGGTAACCTCAGGAGGATGCTGCCTGCTGAATATCACTATAATTGGTTTACCCTTCTTTTTCCCACGATACAGATCCAGCATTACAAGAGGCCTGCCGAGTTCTGTTTCACCTACCAGATTAAAGCTAACTGCCTCATTGCCTTCCTTCCCTTTCCAATATGAAATAACTCTTTCTGAGTTTTCAATCTCCTGAGACGAAATCCAGGTAGTGTCGGTTGAGATATTATACCTGATGGTTATTCCCATAGTATCCGGAGCTGTGGCAAAGTCTTTTTTGTTGATACTGTTCCAGTGTATCCCATTAACACTGAATTTTGGATTATACCGATGTTTTGCCTGTTTGTACCTGATATTGATTATTATTGATGGATGGGTATTTGATACAATTCTGAAAGCATACCATGGAGAAGAATTTATTGGTACATTTTCAGGTTCAATGGAGATATTGAAGGTGGAATCATTTTCCTGAGTGCAACTGTTTAGTCTGGCACCATCAAACAGGTTGTCAAACGTTATGGTACCTTCATTAAAGGTATAGGTCGTTTTGTTCTGGTAAAAAATCTCTTTAGATCGTGTATCAACCGGAGGTTTGTGATCAACTGTGATTGCACTGTATTTTGTTGGAGAACATGAGATTGAAATAGCAATAATAAATGTAATCCGGAGTATTTGGAACTTATGTTTCATGATGAACAGGTTTCTGCAAAAATAGCTAGATTAATAATAATTAAAAAGACCGGCCAGGCAGGACTATCCTTTTCGTTCATATCGGCAGTAGAGGCGCAATGCATTACGCCTCTACTTTTTTCATGTATTTGATCGAAAATTAATATCTTAGGGAGATTTTTTAATTAGCTTTTTAGGTCTACAGGCTAATTGCAGGGTTAAGTGGTTGTCAAACCTTGCGTTAAGCCTAAGAATACTATCAAGCTGAAATTCATTATTTAATGAGTATTTTTTCCAGGATAATATCCCACATAAAAGCAGGCTTTTCTACAGATCAGTATTATAAATCAATGAATCGGGCATTGATGCGACTGAATGACGAGTATACAATGTTACATTACCCATATTACAGGAAGGATAATGATAGTTTCTATGATGGCCAAAGGAATCTTACCGATTTTTGCATGTCACAGCTCTCATCAATAAAAGGGAAGCAAGTTCTGGAAATAGGCTGTGGGAACGGAGTACAGGCAAACTATATTTTGGAGAAATATTCTCCTGCGTTCATGACCGCCATTGACCTTAATGCTCTAAATATTGAAATTGCCAGAAAAGAAGCTGAAAGACTTGATTCAAATGATATTAAATTTCAGGTTGATGATGCCCAAAAACTTTCAACTATCAAAAACAGATCTATGGATTGTATTATCAATATAGAGAGTGCTTTTCATTATCCGGACAAAGCTTCCTTTTTCAGGGAGATAAATAGAGTTTTAAAACCAGGTGGATCTTTCCTGATAGCAGATATCCTGACTAAACCACGCAAAAAAAGTGAATTTCGAAAATTCTGGAAAAGGAAAATGCACTTTAACCACTGGGCAAGACATACCTATGAAGATGAATTGTATAAAGCCGACCTGCATATAAAAAGTCTTTCAGATATTACGACAAAGGTAAATCAGGGGTTTCAAAATTACAGGCACTGGCTGAAGACTATGAAAAAAAAGAATTTTATTGATGGTCTTTTCTTAAAGATGTATTATTCCATCCATGTTGAACTAAATATGTATCTCCTTCGTTCACGCCGGCAGTACTGTGTGATTGTAGGAAGAAAGCCTTTCTAAACCTAATTTTTTAAAGTAGAAGCGCAATGCATTGTGCCTCTTTACCTTTTTTTAAGACCTGTGGACTTTCCTTTTAAACAAAGTGAATAAATACCTATTGCATACAGGGCAATATTGAAGATGCTGACAGAAAAGATACCTATCGAGAAAATCCCAATGGAGAAAATACCGATCGAGAAATTTCCGGCAGCGAAAACCCCGGCAGCAAAATTTCCGGCGGCAAAATAGCCAAAGGCAAAGTCACCTGCTGATGCGACACAATTACCTTTTATATACAAAACAATTCCTATTATTATAAGAATTACAGCTACAACTAAGATCCAAAGTTTTTTCATGTCTGATAATTTTAATTTAAAAAATAATGTCGGATCAAAAATGACTTTTAATTATTTGAATCTCAAAAATATGTGACGGTTAGCAAGTTTCTGTGACGTATGACAAGTGCAGGGATGAATAACAAACTTTCCCGGGATGAATACCAAAAGGAATTTACTGCTCACTGAATATTTTGATGAATGGCCTCGAAACAGGAATCTCCCTGTTCACATTTTTCAGATTCAGTTTTAAACCCTGGGCATTCCCGTTTACCTGTAATACCATATTACGGTTTACAATATAAGAACGGTGACATTGAACTATTAATGAGAAATCTGAAAAGTAACTGAGAACAGAACTGAGTGTAGCCCTTACCATTTTTTTTTGGATGGAATCTTCATCTGAAAATATGATGTACACATAATTCCCTTTTGATTCGATATATGCCAGAGAGTGAGGATCTATTTCAAGATTGTCTTTTCCGCTTTCAGATTTAATAGTTACGACAAAGCCAGAAGTTTTACTTGCAGGTAATTCGGGTAGCCATGGCAAGGAAGAGCCAATTTTTTTTGCCGTGAGAGTATTTGTTGTGTTAAGGTACTGATACCTCAGCAGGGTGATTATTAATACGGGAAAAACACCTATCGCAAGAGTGTATAATTCCAGGTTAATAAAACTTTTAATTACCGATGTGTGGAATTCAAAGAGTGAAGTTGTAAATAGGAAATTAGCAAAGCCTATGGAGAATATTATCCATAGATTCCAAAAAAGTTCTTTGAAAACTTTCCAGTTCTCTGCATTGAATTTTTTTCTGACAACCAGTAAATTGATAACCAGGACAAGGAAACTAATCAGGCCGTAACCTGCAAAAACAGGGATCTTATATCTGGCAGGAATGTTAACAAGGCCAAAAGGCTGGAATATTATCATAAAAAAGGTTACAAACAGACTTATCGAGATTATAATTATCCAGTTACGTTGTCTCGAACCAGATAACGGATAGGGTTGATAAAACAGATTAGGTTTTTTTTCTTCCATGAGCTGACTAAGGTAGGGAAATGATATCGAAAAAATTGAAGTATTCAAAGATTCATCATTTGAGTAGAGGCGCAATGCATTGCGCCTCTGCTTTTTCCGGGGTCTCCTGTTTAATCATTTTTTCATATATTACAATAATTTTGGTTTCTTTATATTCTTTGTGATTGTGATTTATCAATAAAAATGGAGCTAGTATTATGATCTTACTAAAACATTATCAATCAAAGAGTAATAGAAGGTTGAAGTTTATCAGCCTTATTTTGATCGTTTTTTTCTCTATGTTTCTTTTTATCCCTGCTGCCAATGCCGGGGATCGTTCCGGAGAGGATCTTTATAAACACCTCAGTTTGTTAACCAATGCCGGGAATAATGCTTATATCGAAGAGTTGAATACCACTCCGGGGAGTCTTGATTGGAGTAATGCTGAGGTACTTGAATTTAAGGGACATTTAAGATTTCTTAGTTCAACAAAAGAGGGCAGCGCCGACCAGACCAGGCTTTTTTTTATCAGAAGCGCTAAAGAAGGTAACATCTATATACTTAGTATTCCTGATAGTGATGACCCAAATTATGAAAATATTGAAGAACTTATTAAGAGTAAACTTTTGTTCAATATCAAAGTTCTTGACTCAGAGATCAGGGGTGAAAAATACCAGTTTGCACAGTTTATAACAAGTCCGGTACAACCGGCATTTGATAAAATATTCAGGTTAATGATTATCCTGATGCTTTTTCTGGTAATGATTGGCATGGGTCTCACTCTAACAGCTAAAGATTTTGCAGTTCTGATTTCAAAACCAAAAGGAATATTAGTCGGAGAAATCCTTCAGTTTGGCGTGATGCCTCTGATTGCTGCGGGACTGGGTTATTTATTGGGCTTTCATGAGAACTATCCCTATATCTATGTGGGAATGATCCTGATTACTGCAACACCCGGTGGAGTTACATCCAATTTAATGACACATTATGCCAAAGGGGATGTGGCGCTTTCAGTTTCGTTGACGTCTATTTCTACTGTGTTATCAATATTTTTCCTCCCCTTGCTCTTGCAAGCATATTGCTCAAATATCCCCGATGTTAAAGTACCAACCAGCACCATAGCTGTGACCATTATTGTGCTTGTAATCATTCCTTTAGGCATTGGTATGATGTTTAGAAAGATTAATGAATCTCTGGCTAAAAAGCTTATTCCTGTATTCAGTATCTTAGGAATTGTCGCTCTGTTATTTTTAATTATTGCAGGAATCTTTAATAATCTGGAGGGATTTGCAGATACACAGCGTCATGGTTTTCGGTTTTATTCCATGGTTTTGTTGCTGACTTTCACAGGCATGGTAGTAGGGGGATTAGTACCTTTCCTTTTCAAAATTGCCAATTATCAGATAAGGGCAATTTCACTTGAAACAGGCTTGAGGAATGCATCTCTGGCCATGACAGTTGCCTTACTAATACAGGACTCCATGGGAGATTTTCACTCCTCAATGTTCTGGGTTTCAGGGATGTTTGGATTATCAATGTATATAGCTGGTATAATAGCTATTAAGGTATATCCCAAAATTTTTCCTGTAAAAAAAGTGGAATGAATCCCGGGAATAATCCTATTTAATATTCATATAATTTTCAAGGGCATTACTCAACACCTCCCTCGATTGCTCAATTACAGTTGATTTCCATGCAGGGTCAGAAGGGTAGTACATTTCAATAAATGATGATTTAATCTTTTTTTCCTGTTTGTTATTTTTGTATCCATGCTGAATACCCTGGTTCTCAATGATAGTCTTCTGAATTGAATGTAAGGATCCGAATGTTACCTGGCTGTTCAAAGTGCCGAATTCGAATGGCATTGAAATATATGTAGCTTCAGGATTAATGTCACCCATAAAAGAGCAGAAATCTCCGTTAACTGTATAAAAATCACCGGAATCACCCCAATCAATCTCATAGCCTTCAAAAATAGTTTCAGTTAGCTCCTTTATGTTATCATCTTCAACAGGATTAGTAAAGAGGTGTAGCTTTCCTATTTCACCATATCCGGTATGAAGGTCAACAAGGAAAATATTGTCGTATTTATCGAAATACTGAGGTAAATATTCATTCATCATAACAATTTGAGGCTCCGGCTGTGTCCCCCCAAAATAGAGTCCTTCCGGAAACTGGTACTGGCCCTGTAATACAGCCTGCCTGAGAACAGGCATAGACGATTTTACAATTTTTACAATTGCAACAACATAAAAGAACCTGTTGAACAGGTTACTGGTTGAGGCAACTTGTAAAGGATTAATAAAATTATAGAGATCAGCATAACCACTGTTTTCAGTACTGTATAATTCTATACTTACGCTGCTGTTACGGTTAAGATCAACATTATTCTCTGTTACCCTTCTTTTGTACTTAAACCCGTAGGGATTCATCCCATGAATTAATAAGATCCCCGGCCTGTCATCACCCATATCAGGGATTAGTTCCGACATAAACATCTTCTGGATTGCACTGCCGGTATACCCCTCAATTCCGTGGACCCCGGATGACATAACAAACAGTTTGCCGGCATCCTGTACTGGTGGAATATAGCATATATCAATAGTGAGATTCTGGTCAACCTTGCTTTGTACTGTTAGTGATTCTATTGTAGTACTATCTATCTCTTTTTGTAGTTGATCTGCCAGACGAATAAAGTCGGAACGACATTCATCATAACTATCAGTAAAGTACGAAGTGTTCTGGCTCGTGGTAACTACATCTTCAACTTCCGGAGAAAATGACCAGTAGCTGATATAAGATCCGATTATTATCAGAACAATTAGTCCTGCCAGGGAATAGAGAGTAATTTTAATTGCTTTTTTCATTTCAGGTCGGGTTTTAAAAGGCGCAATGCATTGCGCCTTTATCATATTACAAGGGTAAATTTAGACCAAAATGTTTGAAAAGCAAAAAAGGTTATGTTATAGATGGTTTACAACCTTCGGGCTCAATGTCTGTCCGGTCATCTCTTCATCTATTTTTTAGTAGCTGAATAATATATTGCAGCCCAGAACAGATAGGAGATCAGGAAAATTATCATTCCATAAATTGTTGTTATCATGGAAATCTTCAGACCTCCGGCAAGAATTACCGGGGATATTTCCCTGGCTGCTTCAATATGTGTAAAAGCAGAATAAAGGCCAATCAACTGGCCCAGAATTCCTGTTGCAAGTGCAAAGATGCCAGTAGTTTTAATAAACTTCAGCTTTTTTATTGTCAGGTCAAGACTTTTATACTCTTTTTTGATAATCAGATAGAGGAAGTAAACTGACAATACAACAACTATAAAAAGAAGGATTGTTAAAATTCCCATAAAGAGCGGACCGCCCTGGTAAAATAGATTAAACATAGCTTTTATTTTAGTTAAACATTAATGCTTCAAAGTTAGTGGAGGATATCACTTGCTGCAAGGTTAAAACCCGATGAAAACAGGTTATTCGTCGATAAAAACAGGGTATCTCTGGTATCTTACAAAATTTGGTGTCAAATTTACAGAGTGAAAAGACGATTTAATATAATTTACTGGCTGGCTGTTTCAGCTATTCTTATCCTGATTTTTGGCACCAGGTCAGGCAGTTTCATAAATGCTTTCTATTTTGTCTCATTTCTTGTTCCAGTAGTTCTGGTTACTTCGTGGTATTTTAATAATTACCTCGTCCCATATTATCTGTTAAGAAAGAGATACGGCCGGTTCATTATCCTGACAATTTTCACAGTGATCATTTCACTGGATATAATAATGATAATTGTGTTTATAGCGTTCATTCTTATCGCCAGGTATCAGCCTGATCAGCTAAAAAGCCTTATTACATACTATTATTCTTTTCCTGTGATCCTGTATTTAACCGTAATAGTAAATGCCTTTCTTAATATGGTATATGATTACCTGGAAATAGCAGAAGATATGAAAGCCCTCAGTGCAAAGAAGAAAAACTATTCAGACGGGCATCTTATTGTGAGGTCAAACCGGCAGACCAGAAAGATATCTTATAGCTCAATTAATTATATTGAGAGTATGTCTGATTACATAATAATCAGGACAACGGAAAATCATAAGATCGTCACACGAGAAACGATAAGCCGAATAGAGCAGAGGTTGCCGTCACAATTCCTCAGAATTCACAGGTCGTTCATAGTGAATCTCGAAAAAGTTGTATCATTTACCCGTGATCAGATTACAATTTCGGATACTGAACTTCCGGTAAGCAGAACTTATAAAAAGAGTGTTTTCGAAAAAACCCGATTATAGAGGCGCAATGAAAAGCAGGAATCAATGAAAAACGTCTTAGCTATAATGAATGAATTGCAACAGAACATAAATGTTGAAAAAGCAAAAGGTCTGTCAAAATTTTTCCAGGTATTCCCGGGTGGTTATGGAGAGAATGATAAGTTTTTAGGCGTTTCAGTGCCAACTCAGAGGAAAATCGCAGGCAAATATTACAAAGTCTGTTCATTGAGTGAAGTGGAGCAATTGCTGAACGAGTCAGTTCATGAATATAGACTTACGGCACTTTTTATTATGGTTTCTAAATTTGAGAAATCAAAAACATCACCAGAACAAAAGGCAATTGTGGATTTATATACAGATAATGTTGGGAACATAAATAATTGGGACCTGGTTGACTCATCAGCATATAAAATTCTTGGTCCATACTTAATGGATAAAGACAAGAGTTTGTTATATGAATATGCCAATTCCGGATTCATCTGGAAACAGAGAATTAGCATAATAGCGACATTACATTTTATCCGAAACAGGCAGTACAACGATACGCTAAATATTGCAGAACTTCTGTTGAATCATTCTCATGACCTGATTCATAAGGCTGTTGGCTGGATGCTCAGGGAAATAGGGAACCGGGATTTTAAAGTGGAATTTGATTTTCTGAAAGAGCACTATACATATATGCCCAGAACAATGTTACGCTATGCCATAGAAAGGTTTGAGGAAGATGTCAGACAACAATTTTTAAAAGGAAAGCCGTAAAAGGCGCAACGCATTGCGCCTCTAATTTGTTTGATTATTAGTACATATCTGCAAGCAATTCGGATCTGATTAGCATCACATTATTCTCAAGCATTCCCAGATAAACAAGTGACCAGCTTGTCCAGTTACCACTAAACATCATTTCACTCCACATCTGATTCTCTCCATCAATGGTTGTAAACTCAAGCAACTCTGTTGCAATTGCGGGGGTTACCCGTTCATTTCCGGTTAAGGCAATTGTCTCAATAAGTTCCTTTATGCTCTGTTCCAGACGATACCCAAGGTATGGCTCCGCCCCCCTAAACATAATTTCGGTTGACAGACCTTTGGAATCGACATACTTCATAGTATACGGATCACTTGCAAGTGTTTCACTATTTGAGAGCGTTCCTGTCATAATTTTATTCTTTGCCTCCCCGAGCAGCTTAAGAACCTTTTCCGAAGAAATAATGATATCCTCACTTCCAGCTATGCTCTTAATAATCTGTTGCTCTTTGAGAATAGCAGTACGATGATACATGGAAGCCAGAAACATTGAATCAACCAGTTTAACCTTTGAAACATTCAGTGCCAGTAATGCGTTGAATGCCGACATAAATGTCAGGAGCAACAAAACAGAGACAGTCTTATAAATGCTGAAATTTTCAATCCGTTTGGTTACTATCAGAAACACAGGCAGGAAAACCAGGAATGGGAAGGGTAATGCTATTAGAAGTAATAAGCTTGCCATAGGCCAGTGCATTATTTTGAATAGCATGCCCGTAAACAAAATAAACATCGTTATATATGTAACAATGTAGAGTGGTTTCAGGCTTTTGTTTTTCTCACTTCGAAAAGCATTTATCAACTCAAGGGGAAAGAAGATGATTATAAGCCCAAAAAACCCCAAAGTTAGGAGTATTCCTGCACCTGGGTAGTGCATTATTTTAAAAAGAGTCCCGAAAATTGTAAGAATAAAGAAAATTATTCCAATTAAGTATATCTTCTGTTTCATGAGATTTATTTTGTATTGTTAGACTCTGTATTAAGGTTCCTGATGGTTGCCGCTTCTGCATCGAGAATTGCCCCTTTCAGAGTTTCAAGACTTTGAACAATCGCAATAGGGGCAATCCAGTGCTCACTATCTTTTCCTTTAATATATTCAGGCAGGTATTGATACAGGTCGAGTGTTGCAAGCAAGATTGTCTCCGGATAGGTCATGCCTAATGTATTGACCATTTCCTTATAAGCCTCCAACTTGTTCTCAAGATCAGGCAACAGTTTTACCCCAGGGGCAAAAATCATTTTAGTGTTATCATAATAAAAGAGTTGACTCTGAAGGTCTTTCTCACCGGTAAATATTAGTTGTTTATTATCTCCAAATGATGGAATAATTGTATTTTCAATATTCTCAATCTGGCTCAACAGATCTGTTGCTATACTGTTTAGCTGCTCGATTTCCTGATTTTTACTAAATTCCCTGCTAGTCAGGAGCTCTTCATTCCTCGCGATCCTGAATTCTAAATTCCTATTGTTCAAATCGGATGTAACCAGGAACATCTTTTCGAAATTCCTGGAAGTATCAAGACTTACAATGGCAATTGGGACAATAAACACTACCGCTACAAAGATTATTAATACGGCTTCAAGTGAGATAGAATTATCCTTTCTCCAGCGATGATAAAAATATTTAGGGACAATTAGAATGGCAATCAGGAGAGAGCTTACTATAAATAGAAAAGAGGCTCCTGGCCAGTGCATAGTTTTAAGTAGAAACCCTGCAAGGTAAAGTGCTATCACAAT
>JAUVKT010000087.1 GCA_030596125.1 Bacteroidales bacterium
CCTGAAACAACTCTTCCTTGTTCTTAAAATGATAATAAATCGACCCTTTTGCTTTATGTGCCGCACGGGCTACTCCATCAATAGTAGTTTTAGCAAAACCGTGCTGTGTAAATATTTTACCGGCTACATGAAGTATAATATCTTTTGTGTCGCTTATTTTCATTATGATCGTTTTGTACTATATGCGTTTTATAGTACAAAGATATAATTAATTTTAAGATAAATGATTTTTTTAACAATTATTATCTGGATTGGAAAAACCGGAGAATATAAGGGAGTTAAGAGTCCTGGACCGATACAAGATTAAGCTGGCTAATTAGGCAGCTACAAAAAAGAATCGATTACAGCGAATATTGGGAAATGCCAATATTAAGTTGATCAGTGGATTGATCAAATTCTTCCAGCTAGGGAATGTGCTTAAAAACGGGGTTCCAGTGGCAATCATTGCCGACCCAATGTTGGAAAAATTATCCAGCTATAAATTTATATGGACGATTAGAAAAGAAAAACTACTAACATTGAAATCAGACGACTTAACAGCAGAATGATAATGACAAAAGGTTTTAAAGGGAATTCATATCTTTGGGGTGAGATGGAATTTGTACGGGAAATTTCATTTTCAAGAGCTGAAAAAAATAATTTAGGCTTAATGACTAAAAAATTATAGTAGCCCGGCTTGCAACAATGAGCTGAGCTAAAATCCAGGAGACTTTGCACATTTTTTTATGGTATCAAAACTTGCCGGCAGGAAAATACTTTACATAAAAACACATTAATATATGAATTGGTTAGATTATGCTATTATAATTGTCTATTCCGTCGCTTTTATTGGGCTTGGTTATTACTTCAAAGAGAATAAATCTTCAAAAGATTATTTCCTTGGTGGTCAGAGTATGGGTTGGTTCCCGTTGACCCTTTCCACAATGGCAACTCAGTTGTCTGCTATTAGTTTTATTTCTGCTCCTGCATTTGTTGGGTTGGCTGTAGGGGGGGGACTCAAATGGCTGACATTTGAATTAAGCGTGCCATTGGCAATGATTTTTCTTATGCTGGTTATTGTTCCGCCACTTTACAGATCAGGAATTGTAAGCATTTACGAGTATGTCGAAAATCGATTTGCAACTTCAACGCGAATGATACTTAGCATTGTTTTTCAGATAAGCAGAGCGCTCGGCACAGGTGTTATGGTGTACACCATAGCTATTATACTGCAAGCTGTTCTTGATGTAAGCTTTCACTGGACTATCTTAATCATTAGTATCATCACACTTATCTATTCATTCCAGGGGGGGATGAAAGCAGTAATATGGGGTGACACCATACAAATGTTAATTTTATTCGGAGGATTAATTATCTGCCTTTTTTATGGATTTGAACTGGTTCAGGCCCACGGTGGATTAGCCAATGGTTTTGATCCCGAAAGACTCAAAGCCATTGACTTTTCAAAAATGGGGATTAATGGTGATGAATTTGGTTTCTGGCCAATGGTCATAGGTGGTTTTTTTCTCTATGCATCATACTACGGATGCGACCAAAGCCAGGCACAAAGATTACTGTCTGCAAAAAATGAAAAAACAATTCGATCACTCTTGCTGGCTAATGGTGTATTAAGGTTTCCGGTTGTTATGGTTTACTGCACAATGGGATTGTTTGTAGGTGCATTAGTTATCTCAGCTCCCGATTTTCTGGAAAGTATTGCAGATATGACTCAAAAGCATTTCCCGCAAGAATTTGCCGAGGCAGGGCTGAAACCCGACCTTATGATCCCGGTATTCATTGTAAAATATTTACCACACGGATTGATAGGGATACTTATAATCGGGATACTTTCAGCGGCCATGTCAACACTGAGTTCTACTATAAACTCGTTAAGTGCGGTTAGCATGGAAGATGTTTTTAACAGAGGAAAAAAAAGAACACGTCTTTCCAATGAGAAATACATGAAATATTCTAAATCATTCGTATTGTTTTGGGGTGTTGTATGTATAGCCGCTGCTTATCTTTTTGGCGGGAGCGAAAGCACCGTTATTGAAATTATCAATCTTATCGGATCCTTGTTTTACGGTCCGATATTGGCAACCTTTGTCCTGGCAATGCTTTCCAAACGAGTGAACCACATAGGAATGAATACCGGAATAATTACAGCACTTGGCATAAATTTATTGATAAAATTTTCATTCGTCAATATCTTTTGGATATGGTACAACTTTACCGGAATGATAATCGCCGTGGTAGTGGCTTACACTGTTAGCATCTTTTTTGAGAGTAAAATAGAACAAAAAGAAAAAATGAACCTTAAGTTAGATCTCAAATGGTCTGATTTACTAAAAAAGGAAGTGTTAATACTGGGAGTGTTTTTCGTTTGTATTGTAATTTTCTGTGTTTATCTGCCCGAAATATATGGCAGGATTTTTTAAATATTAAAAACTAATTTTTTAACACAATTTTAACTAATAAATCGGCAGTCCACAGTCCACAGTCCACAGTCGGCAAAAAAGCAAATAACAATAAACAATTATAACACAATGGCAATAGAATTTAGGAATTTAACTGTATATAAAAGAAAGTTTTGATGATTTTAATAAATAATTTGAAGAAATCGGACGATTACTTAATCATATTCCCGATAAATCGGGACTGAAAAGTATATATAGCCTGATCTTCAGATTGCTGACTGCCGACTGAGGATTGCCAACTTAAAGATGTAAAGAATAATTAGATTAGCCATTTTAGGCATTTCAAACTTAAGACACTGAATAGTTACACCCATGTTATTAGATATGTCAAACCATTTAGAGAAAAAGGAAATGCTAAACAGACTGCAAGGTCTTTATGGCGATCGTGCAGAGTGGGTTTACGCCAATATTGAAAGATTAGCAGAAAAATATAAATCTATAACCGGCTATTCAGAAGAGTCATTGTGCGAAAGGGATGTGATACTAATAACATACGGAGATAACGTGCAAAAACAAGGGCAACCGCACCTGCAGACTTTAAAAGAATTTGTGGATAAGTACTGTTTGCCTGAAATCAATAGCACACATATACTACCGTTCTTTCCATACACATCTGATGATGGGTTTTCGTTAACAGATTACTTTGCTGTTAACCCGGAATTAGGCACATGGGATGATATTTCAAGTTTGTCTGAGCACAGTAACCTGATGTTTGATATAGTGATCAATCATATGTCAAAATCATCAGAATGGTTTCAATCTTTCCTTGCAGGGGAAGAAGGGTTTCAGGATTTTTTTATTTCTGTAGATCCCAAAACCGATTTGTCAAAGGTATTTCGCCCCAGAACATTACCGTTGTTGACCCTGTTTAAGGATAAAAATGGGTGCGAGAAGCATATCTGGACTACATTCAGCGAAGATCAGGTAGATTTGAATTTTACATCTCCTGAAGTCTTCATTGCAATACTGGAAGTGTTATTGTTTTATGTATCCAGGGGAGCAAGATTCTTAAGACTTGATGCAATAGCGCTTTTGTGGAAAAAACCAGGTACAACATGCCTGCATCTCACTGAAACTCATGATGTAATAAAATTGTATAGAAAGGTTGTCGAATCTCTCACCGCTAATATTGTTTTAATAACAGAGACTAATGTTCCTCATAAAGAAAACATATCATATTTTGGTAATGGATATGACGAAGCGCATATGGTTTATAATTTTACTCTGCCTCCACTATTGGTTTATTCTGTAATGGAAGGAAATACAAGCGCTTTGACTAAATGGGCACAATCGTTGAAGTTGCCAGGCGATAAAGTGTGCTTCTTCAATTTTACTGCAAGTCATGATGGGGTAGGATTGGGGCCGTTGCAAAATATTATTCCTGATGACGAAATAGCCAAACTGGCTGTACGTGCCGGGCAACACGGAGGATATGTTTCATACAAAAATAATGAAGATGGTTCACAATCTCCATATGAGCTAAATTGTAATTATATGGATTTGCTTAGTGATGGCAGCGAAGATGATGAAACACGAGTGAAGAAAATGATGCTCACACAAGCAGTTATGTTAACCATGCCAGGTGTGCCTGGTATATATTTTCACTCCCTGGCAGGTTCAGGCAATTATAATGAAGGCGTAACAGAGTCTGGTATCAAGAGAAGGATAAACAGAGAAAAACTCAGCATCGAAGACCTGGCAAAAGAGGTTGCTGATTCCGGAAACCTGAGACACAAGGTTTATACTTCATATAAACAACTTCTTACTGTCCGTACTAACGAGAAAGCATTCAACCCGTTTGGTTGTGCTGAATATCTTAATATTGACGACGACAGGATATTTATTATAAAAAGGCAATACATTAAGGAGACAATCTATGCTATTTACAACTTTAGCGACCATTTGGCACAAATGAATTCTCTTGCACCAAATGTATATGACTTATTAAGTGGAAAAGAGCTGGCAGAAAATATCTGGTTAATAGAACCATACTGTTTTTACTGGTATAAAATTAAATAGGGACAGCTTCTTTTTAGAATTTTGTGGAATAAAGCCTATTGGGATTATATCATTCGGCTCGATTAAATCATCGGACGATAACAAACGAAAACAGTGGATCAATAAAATTGAAAAGTTAGGACAAAAACAAAATCCCCCTCTTTATTGTAACTTGCGGGAACGATAAACAAAATACCATCCCGCTGGCAAACATTAATAATATCATCATGGCATCCAAACCATACACAAAAGATGAATGGAAAGCTATTAACGCTGTACTGGATAACGATCCGGATAAGTATGGTTTTCCTAAACGAATTTATGGTACTGCCCTTATGGGCTCCTTCAATATCAGAAAACTTGGCTCATCCCGTAGTCGTAGTGCGGAGACATGGCAGTTCTTAGGTCGGATCTGTAAACAATTTGACTTGATTGCCATTCAGGAAATTATGGATGACCTAAGTGGATTAAATCGGATCATGGAATACCTGGGACCGGAATTTGGTATGGTAGTATCAGATAAGACTGGTGTATTTCCCGGAGCAAGCGGCCTTGGAGAACGTCTTGGATTTGTATTCCGTTGGTCAATTGTAGAAAGGGGTGAAGTTATCTCAGATATAACCTATGACCGTACTAAAGTCATAGAGATAATGGCCGAAAACTATCAGGCAATACATGATGTTATGCAACCCTATTCGAATAAGTATTTAGAGTACAGAGCAGGGACAAGAAGTAAACCAAGAAACATAAAACTGCCAGCCTTCCTTTCCTTTATAAGACAACCTTATTGCGTAAGCTTCAAGATAAAGGGTCTTCCGGGAACTCAGCCCTATGAGTTTATGGCAGTTAATGCTCACTTGTTTTTCGGTGATTACATGTCTGACCGCAGGCAGGAATTTCATGCACTAATGCAATGGATCATAGAGAGGGTGAAAAACAATGATAAAGCCTACTATCCCAATTTTGTGCTGTTGGGTGATCTTAACCTTGATTTCAACAACCCTGTGAGTGACAGAATAGCAGTGGAGAGATCTATGAAGAGTTATGACAAGGACGGTAATGATGAAACAGATATTACCAAACACATCAATGTTAACTTTCCTTTTCTTGATACTCATCCTGATCAGAGAGATGTATTCAGAACCAATGCCAGACTAAGTGAAACCTTTGACCAGATAGGGCTGTTTTTCAGAGATTCAAGCAAAAACTGGCCAACCTATCAGAACAACATTCATATGGGGAGCCGGTATACAGGACCTGATTACGGAGTATTTAACTTTGTGAAGCTTTTTCATGATGCGCTGGGTGTAACACCACTACCGGATAAAATGTCTGCTACTCAGAAAAAGAACTTTTTTGGCAGGTTTGAACATAAAGTCAGCGACCATATGCCGCTGTGGTTAAGACTGACATTGCCAATAGATTAGATGCATTTACCAGTTATGTCGCATAGAACTTTGCAAATAAAGCTTCCAACTAATTTTTCCGATGAGGATGTCAGACAAGCTATACGCAAACAGCTTGGCTCTGAGGACTTTTCTTTTCAGATAGAAAAGAAGAGTCTGGATGCCCGTAAAAAAAACAATATCTACTGGCAATTAAGCCTGATTGTGTCTTTGGGTCAACTTTATGATAAAGCTTATGCAGCGCCTGAGCCATTAGAAATTTTTTATAAAAAGCGTAAAGAAAAAGTAATTGTTACAGGTAGTGGTCCGGCCGGGTTCTTTATAGCACATGTGCTGCAGCTGGCTGGTTATCATGTGACCATCCTTGAACGTGGATCGAAAGTGGAGGAACGAAGTAAAGCGATTAACCGGCTGGGGAGTAAAGGTGAATTTTCTGCTCAAAACAACTATGCTTTTGGTGAAGGAGGTGCCGGAACTTTTTCAGATGGCAAGCTTACTTCCCGATCAAAGCACATTTCTGCCGAGCGACGTTTTATTCTCTCAGAATATGTGAAGGCAGGCGCACCGGAAGAGATATTGTATATGGCCCATCCGCATGTAGGAACAGATAATCTTAAAGTAGTTGTTGCCAACTTACGAAAGCAGTTCCTGGAAAACGGAGGTCTTTTTTTATTTGACACAAAACTTGAAGATATTAAGGTTAAAGGGAAGCGGGTAAACAAGATCGTATGCAATACAGGTGAAATTGAAGCTGATCATGTTGTACTCGCCACAGGTAATTCGGCTTATGACACATATCGTATGCTGATCAACAGGGGGGTTCAGTTTGGCACCAAAAATTTTGCTATAGGCCATCGGATCGAGCATACACAAAAGCTGATCAACATGGCACAATGGGGCAGGGAGAGTCTGCCGGGTGTAAAAGCTGCCGAATACCGTTTAACCACTAAAACAAGATCGGGATTACCGGTTTATACATTTTGTATGTGTCCGGGTGGGCAGGTAGTACCAGCAGCAGCCTATGAGCAAAAGAGTGTGGTAAATGGCATGAGCTATTATATGCGCGATGGTATTTTTTCCAATGCCGGATGTGTCGCAGGGGTGCATCCCGATGTGTTGTTGGGGCATAAGTGCACTTCGATTGAGATACTGGATTGGATGGATAAACTGGAGGAAGGATATTATGCTTTTTCCGATAGTTTAGTGCTTCCTGCTATTAGGGCTTATGATTATATGAAAATGAAAGAGTCGAAAAAAATTGATCGTAGCAGCTATCTTTTAGGCTTGCAGCCGGCGCCTTTGTATGATATGATTCCTGAAATGGTGAGAAAAGCCATTATCGAAGGGCTGGAAGACTTTAGCAGGAAGTTAAAAGGTTTTGATCTTGGTGTATTGATGGGTCTGGAGAGTAAAACTTCATCACCCTTACAGGTAGCACGTGAAAAATATGGTAAGTGTACAGGCTTTGATAATCTCTATTTTGTTGGTGAAGGCAGCGGTTATGCCGGGGGGATTATCTCCAGTGCAGCCGATGGGGTCAGATGTGCAATAGCATTAAGTTCGAAATAGCAAATGATTGCAGGAAGTATCACGATCCTCTTTGTTAAATAAAATGATTAAAGTACTTTTGTTATGCATCAGTAAGCTGCTTATACCGGTGTAAAAGCTAAATAGTATTAACAATAATCACAAAAATCATGAAACAGATTACTTTTCCCTTTCTATTATTATTCCTGTTTACCAGTTATCAGGTTACGGCACAGAGTGAGTTTTTCAGCACCACTATTGAGATAGGTGTTGTTGTGAGTGATATCGAAAAATCGCTTGACTTTTATACCAATGTTATTGGTATGCGCAAGGTGGGAGAATTTGATGTTAACGAGGAATTTGGTAATAGCTCAGGTCTTACCGGAGGGGTGCCTTTCCACGTGAATATACTGAAACTTGAAGACTCTCCTAACGCTACCCAATGGAAATTGATGAGTTTCGAAAAGGATGCCGCTCATCCTCTCTCAAAATATATTCAGGATGATACCGGGATACAGTATGTTACCATCAATGTAACAAGTCTTACTCCATTCCTGGAGAGGATAAAGAAATATCATATCAAACTTCTGGGAGACACACCTGTTCCTCTGGATGCCAACAGACATTTTGTTCTGATAAGCGATCCGGATGGTACTATTATTGAACTTATCGGGCCTTTGGAGTAAACAGGGAATTACCATCGTTAAACTTACGGTTTAACAACATGTCAACCATCTGAACACCATTCATCATACTGCCATATAATCCATGTGCAAATTTTGGTTGATAAAGATTCTCAACAGGGGTTTTAAAGGGGAGCCGTTTAGGTCCGAATTGTGTTACAATTGATGCCATGTCGTATATACTTCCTGTGGGTGAGCCGGAGTAACGGGAAAAGGTAGCAGGAGTAGAGATATCTTTAACCACGATATGTTTACTTAAACCGGGAATAAAATATTTCTCCGCTATATTAATAAAAAAGTCTCCCCATCTCTCTTTTTCCGCTTTGTACTTTTCAGGATCATTTTTTCGCCATTCCAGCCAATTGTTAATTCCGAAGGGATTACATCTGATAGTTATTGTATTTTTTGCACCGGTAGTAAGTGATGGACATATAACTGCTGCATGGAAACAATCTTCAGAAAACGCATTATCCCCGGCCATAAAACCGTCAAAAAGTTTTTCTGAGGTTCCCAGTCCGGTCGATACAACATTATAAGGATAATCAAGATCCATGCCGGCAAGGTCAATATCATCATCCAACCCCAGGGCGATATTGATTGATGAGGTGGACATAACGATGTTTTCAAGGCGTTTAATATATTTAGCAGGCAGGTTTTCGTCTCCCACAAGTTCTCTCATTGCCACCATAGGGTCAATAGTCGTAATCACTTTGTCTGCACTGATTATACTATTATCTCCTTTAACTTTAACTCCGGTTGCTATACCGTTATTAATTATAATCCTTTCTACGTCAGCATGCAGGCGTACCTCTCCGCCCCATTTCTGAAAAAGCTTAGTCATATTTGCAGGAAATTCATCAAAATAGCCATATGGTCTGAAACACCTTGTCATAGAAGAGAGCATTGCGCCTGTGGCGTAAATTGAGGATGCCCGTTCGGATGGAACGCCGGAGAACGAAGTAAAAGTTTCCATTACTTCTCTGAGCTTAGGATTTGTGATATCAAATTTATCCAGCAAACCGGAATAGGTACGATTAAGATTTGCTATCACCTTAGGCGCTTTAAAGGGTGTAACAAGAGTGTCTTTCAGAGTTGGAATAACTTTCAGTTTTCTAACCTGAGAAAACATGGATACAGAGTAGTTCATGAGCTTTTCAATCTTATCAGCATCATCAGGAAATTTGCTTTTAAGATATCGGGTGAAATTTTCCGGTCCTGCAGGAATCTTATATTCGTCTACCTCATCACCGTGAACCACAATACGCCTCATAAAATCTTTTTCAAACCTTTTTAATTTTATCTCCAGCCCCAGGTACTCCATCATCTCAATTATATCAGGAAAGAGCTGCGTTGTTTCGAATACATATTCTCCTTTTCGGAAAGCAGTACTATAGCCCCCGGTATAACTGTTTTTCTCCAGGATCAGGGTCTTTTTACCTTCGGTATTCTTTAACCACATAAGACCTGTTGCCAGACCACTAATTCCTGCACCGATAATAATCAGGTCGTAATGATCTCTCTCTGAATAGTTTGATTTGATCTCTTCTTTGGATAATTTCCTGTTTTGTGCCATTTTTTCTATTGAAATGAACTGAATAGAATAGTTATTTGGTTTGTAAGAATTATTTGAATAGTACAGTAATATAAGAATTATAAACAGAATTCAATTAAGAGTGAGATTTTTCAGCTACCTGCCGGGCAATAAAAAATATCCCCCTCTTTATTGTAACTTGCAGAAACTATTGATAAAAGACTTACAAATATAATTTTCGATCAGGCACAACAATAAAATAACTTTGCCATGAAGGAGAATCTAAAGAAATTGATAGTATGTACACTTGTTATATTTTGTCTTTTTCTGGTATTCTATTTTCATTTTATTACAAAAACCTATGTTGTCTTTACACATATATTCTATTTACCTATTGTTCTTTCTGCAATCTGGTGGAAACGAACTGCAATATTTATAGCAATATTTCTGGGGTTAGCTTTAATAATACCACAATTGTTTACTGGCGGAGGAATAGCTTTAACGGATGTGCTTAGAACACTAATGTTTGTTTTTGTAGCAAGTGTGGCTTCTTATTTTACAAATAAAAACAATATTTATTTATCAAAAATTGTTGAAAATGAAAAATTAATAGAAGCATCAAAAATAATAATTGCCAAAACCGAAGAAATTGAATTGCAAAACGAAGAGCTAAAAAGACTCAATGACGACAAAGACCGTTTTATTTTTGTACTTGCACACGATCTGAAAAGTCCGTTTAATTCAATACTTGGATTTTTAGGATTGTT
>JAUVKT010000149.1 GCA_030596125.1 Bacteroidales bacterium
CTTTTACCTTATCACCAGGTCGTTTTTTCCCGACATATTCCTGCAGATCTGAAGAGTTGTCAGTATCCTTCCTGTCGATTCTTATTATTATATCTCCAGCCTTAAGTCCTGCATCTTTTGCCGCTCCACCATCGGTAACACTTTCAATCATCACACCTTTGATTTTATCCATATGAGCCAGCTCAGCATCATCTGAGTCCACATCGGTTATATTAACACCTATAATAGCTCGTTGAACTTTGCCATATTTCTGCAGATCTGCCGCTACTTTTTGCACTATACTCACGGGAACTGCAAATGCATTCCCTGCATAAGCCCCGCTGGGGGAAATTATTGCTGTTGTTATGCCAACAAGCTCACCTCTTGTATTAATCAACGCACCCCCGCTGTTTCCAACATTAAGAGCTGCATCGGTCTGGATAAATGATTCGATCCTGTACTTGTCATTCAGTAATCCCAGGCTACGGCCCTTGGCACTTACGATACCTGCAGTAACAGTTGAAGTAAGATTAAACGGATTTCCGATTGCAAGGACCCACTCACCCAACTTCAGCAAATCGGAATTCCCATAACCTACATACGGTAATCCTGCTCCATCAACTTTAAGAAGTGCAATATCGGTACTTGGGTCACGACCAACAATACTTGCCTCATATGTTCTCTTATCATTCAGTGTCACCTCAACCTCATCAGCTCCCTCAATCACGTGATTATTGGTAATGATATATCCGTCTGAACTAATCAGAACTCCAGAGCCAAAACCTCTTACTTCGCGCGAATTACTATATGAATCACCATAAAAATATTCCATAATTGGATTGCGATTCGAGTATTGCTGTACTGTTTTGGTCTTTACATGTACCACAGCATGCACAACCCTCTCAGCTATTTCAGTAAAATCAACAAGCTGGGGTGCTGCATTAAAATTACTTGTAAATTTTACCGGCTGTTCCATCACATTGCCCTTATCCACTACAACAACAGGTTTATCAAAATACCTGGCATAGATAAAGAGTGCAAAAAACGCACTAAACAGTGCAATTGCTGCAACTCCTGCTATTCTTTTTCCCTTCATTTTTATAAATTTATAGTTAAACTTTCTTAAAACCTTCCTCAACTACTTATCAAATTCCGTACCTTTATAGAAGATTTATATATTTATAACCTGTAATGGCAGATTTTTGTTATGTAAATGTCAGCTTTTTTTTGTTTGCTGATAATCTTTCAGTCATGTTTAACATCATTTTAACGAAATGAAGCTCAATTTTAACAAGTTTCATGGTACTGGCAACGACTTCATTATCATCGATAACAGGGATAAAGAAGTTTCATCTGATAACACTGCTCTTTTTAAGAAATTGTGCAACAGGAATATTGGTGTCGGGGCAGATGGTCTGATCCTTATTCTGAATCATGACCGGTATGATTTTGAGATGAAATACTATAATTCTGATGGCAGGGAAGGAACCATGTGCGGAAACGGAGGAAGATGCGCTTATGCGTTTGCGCTGAAAGCCGGGATAGTAAATCATGAGAGCGCTTTTATAGCTTCTGACGGATTGCATAAGGCAAAAAAAGAGGGAAATATCATTGCACTATCCTTAAACGATGTCTCCCCTCCTGTGATTGTAAACGGCAATCATTTTCTGAATACCGGGTCTCCTCACTATATTGTTCCTGTTCCTGACATTTCGAAAGTTAATGTTTATGAAAAGGGTAAGAGCCTGCGGCGGTCTGATCATTTTGCTCCAGGCGGAACCAATGTAAATTTTGTTGAACTCCATGAGGATATGATAAAGGTTCGCACCTACGAACGGGGTGTGGAAAATGAAACTCTCTCCTGCGGTACAGGCATTACGGCCTCTGCGATATCAAGCCGGTTAAACAGTGGCGATGGAAAGCATATCGTTAATGTAGAAACATTGGGAGGCAACCTCGTTGTAAACTTTGTTCTTGAAAAAAAGATTGCCACATCAGTTTGCCTTAAAGGAGCAGCAGAATTCGTCTTTGAAGGAGAAATTGATGTAGGAAGTTAAAAGTGAGCTAAAGTTGGAAAAGAAGTTAAAAGTCCCTAAAAAGACAAATATCGTTAAATCGTTAAACTGTTAAAAAAACGATTACACAATTACACGATTAAACGATTAAACATTTTTAATACAATGAAAAACAGATCTTTAACAATACTTTTTTTATTATTTATCTCAATAACCGGTCTTTTTGCCCAACCCGGCAACAGTGAAATAATTAAAGCCATAAATGATGTTGGTGACAAATTTGAGAGTCTGGCCCACAGACTCGATGTGCTGGAAAAGAAGATAGACGATATCTACTGGTATAATAAAGTAGGAGATATAGCTCATATCGACAAAGTGTATATGAGCGGACCACCCAGGTGGAAAGAGAGCAATCCTACCGCACAGGGTGCAGGAAATCCCCTTAAATTCTGGTCATACATCTTTATCCCAAAATATGTCGATCCTGCAAAGGAATATCCCCTCCTTGTCTTTCCCCACGGTGGAGTACATTCCAACTTCAGCACCTATTATACACATATCATCAGAGAACTTGTTGCACAAGGATATATTATTGTCGCAGCCGAATATCGCGGCTCAACCGGTTATGGTGCCGGCATGTACCGGACTATAGATTATGGTGGACTTGAAGTTGAGGATGTTGATGCCAGCAGGCAGTATATGATCGATAATTATGATATTGTTGATGAAAAGCGGGTAGGAATCCTGGGATGGAGTCATGGTGGCCTGATCGCTCTCCTTAATATTTTTAATCATCCACAAAATTACTCAGTTGCTTTTGCCGGTGTACCTGTAAGCGACCTTATAGCACGTATGGGTTATAAAACCCAGAAATATCGCGACCTCTACTCTGCAGATTTTCATATAGGTAAAACAGCTTATGCCGATGTGGAAGAATACAGAAGAAGATCACCTGCATGGCAGGCAGACAAATACCAGGGGACACCACTGCTTATCCATACCAATACCAATGATGCTGATGTAAATGTTCTTGAAGTAGAACACCTTATTAAATCACTCAAAGCTGCCGGGAAAAAGAATTTTACATATGAAATATTCAAAGACATTCCGGGCGGACATTCATTCGACAGAATGGACAGGGCCAAAGCTAAAAATATCAGGATGAAGATCTACAATCATCTGAATAAACACTTGTCGCCACCAAAACCCTTTAACAGTGTAAGAGATTTACAAAAAGCCGGATATGAGTATGAGTAAGAAGTTGAAAATCCCGAAAAAGACAAATATTGTTGAATTGTTCCATCTTCACAACCTGCGGTTGTTTCTGCGGACGCGGTGATGCGTTAAATCGTTAAACTGTTGAAACGATTACACAATTAAACGATTACACGATTAAACAATTATAAATACAGTGAATAATAAAACGTTATTAATATTTCTTCTATTTGCCGGATTGGTTATTGGTATTACCAATGCTCAGGTCAACCCGGCAATTGGAAGTTTTATTAACGACACATCATTTAATCATG
>JAUVKT010000109.1 GCA_030596125.1 Bacteroidales bacterium
CTGGTTCGGACCTGCTGATAATAATATTATTGCGGTTGACCTGGGAACTGACGAGCTTTGGTTCTCATATTTAGATACCGTACTGCAAAAATTACTTCCGTCAGATCCGCAAACATTGAGTATGGACCCGGGAGCCGGGCCGCGTCACCTGGTGTTTCACCCAAATGGCAAGTGGATATATGTAGTAAATGAGCTTGATTGCACGGTGGTATTGCTGCAGAAGTCAGAAAATGGTAAATACGAAAAGGGTTTTTCGTTTCATCCTTGCCCGGTGGTTATATTGAACCCAATACCTGTGCCGATATACATATCTCCTCGGATGGAGAGTTTGTGTATGTGTCAAACAGAGGGCACAACAGCATTGCTGTTTTTAATGTAAATGCCCATGACGGATCTTTGAATCTGGTTGGTCACCAGCCCACCCGTGGTAAGGGGCCACGTAATTTCTCATTGTCACCGGATGGAGAATATTTACTGGTAGCCAATCAGCATTCAAATAATATAGTGTCATTCAGGCGTGATAAAACTACCGGCCATTTAGAGTATGTACATCAAATTGAAGCACCAACTCCGGTTTGCATTGTGTTTTAATTCTTAATGCTTTTTAAGAATTCATCAGGAGTCATTACTGGTATTTGTGATTTCTTGAAATCTTTTTCGTTCCTTGTTATGATAATATCACATTCTGTTCTTAAAGCACTATAATATTGTAATGAATCTTCAAAATCAGAAAAGTCTGAATTTAGCCCTTTTTCAATTATTAATGCATCAAGCTCACATATTTCTGAGATAACTTTGAATTTTCTTAATTTGATCTTCATTTTTTCAAGACCATCGTATTTTGTCAGGAAATAACTTGTTGTAGTATATGACAAAGCTGATACGACTATCTTTAATTTTCTTTTGTCCGCAAGAGTTGCAATTTTTGCTGCAGAAATGTAATAAGGATCGCGTTCACCCAAAAAATCAAGCATTACATTTGTGTCTAAAAATAATTTCATGTCTATTTATGTTTATCCTCCAAATGTTTTAGCATTTCTGATTTATAGTCCAGGTCCGCAGGAATCTTAACGCCAGTAGATATGCTTTTAACGAAAGGTGAAATCTCAATATCTGATTCATCTTCATTTTTGTCACGATTAATTAATGTTTTAAGGTAAGATTCTATAATCCGTGACAAACTTCTTTTATGTAAAGAAGCATATTCTTTTGCTTGTTCAATGACAAACTTGTCTAGTTTCAAAGTTAATTTTGTATCCATGATATTATATTTATACGTACAAAAATATAAAATCAATCCGTACATTCCAAATTTGTCGTTTTTTCTTTACATGTCTTCAGCTTGAAATATTAAGTAAATCAAAAATATGGCATTAGCTTTAAAGACGAATACCTCCTGTAATTCTTCAAGAACAGAACATTTCGTTCCTTGTGCCTCCGCTAAAGCTACGGCGACACGCGGATGGAACTCATTGCGATATCTTTTACATAACCTGAGTCTGACGATTCAGGCTGTATCATATCCTGCCTACGGCAGTTTTTTGATTGGAATTAGACTTGCAAAGGTTGGGAACTACTTATAGGTTCAGATTACAAAATTATTTAGCAGACAGGGAAAAACTAAATAAAAGATTGGAAGGATAGTTTTTCAATGATCATGAAATTTTGTAACTTACATAAAAACCAACCACAACGAAAAAAACTAAGTCTGCTTTTTATCTTATTAACCCGGCTTATTCATGAAAAAACACAGTGAACCGGAGCGAAGCGGGGCTCAACAAAGTAATTTTTCGGGTTAATAACTCTTACCTGGTCTTTTTCGACGTTTATAAATAAATCGTATTTAAGGAAAACGTCATGAAATCTTTACTTCTAATTAATCTATGCTTTATGATGGTTGTTTGTTCACCATCGTTTGCAACCATTATTCATGTGCCTGGTGACACAACCAGCATTAAAGGCGGCATTGCTTTAGCCGCATCCGGTGACACAGTTCTGGTGGCGCCGGGAATTTATTATGAACACGATATTTATATTAATAAAGATATCATTCTCGGTTCTTATTTTCTAACCACCGGTGATACCACCTTTATTGATTTGACCATAGTTGATGGTAATGCTCAAAGTGAGGTATTTTGGATAGACAATCTTTTGGAACTTTCAGGATTTACTATCCGGAATGGTAACGGAAATTTTTCCGGTGGAATTTGGGTCCGCGATGGCGACCCAACGATTACTCACAATATTATCACCGGGAATCAATGCACTTCCATAAATGCGGCAGGAGGGGGAGGAATAAACATTTGGATGGGACATACCACCATTCGTAATAATAAAATTATAGGGAATCATTCTGATAAAGCAGGCGGAGGAATTTGTATTAGTTATTACGGTCAGGCAACAATATCTGACAATATTATCAGTAATAATACTGCCGCTAGAAATGGTGGTGGAATTGCCACAGATATTTCCGGTTTGGGCGCTACCATTACAGGAAATACGATCACTCATAACGTTTCCAGTAGTAATGGTGGCGGAATTGCCTGTGAAGATACCCTTGGCTCTATGATCAGAAATAATCTTATTAGCGATAATTCAGGCGGCCGGGGCGGTGGTATTTACTGTCGGAGTTCCAAACCAACAATTCAAAATAATACCATCCATAATAATTCAGCAACCCAGGGCGCCGGACTTTCTTGTTATGATAACGCAAGCCCGGTCATTAAGGAGAACAATATCAATGGGAATACCGGATTTGTGTCTGCAGCAATTGAATGTACTGTAAATTCTAATCCGGATATTACAGGCAATATTATCGCAGATAATTGGTCAGTTGCAGAATTGATTAATCTAAGTAATTGTTCACCCCTTTTAAGAAATAATACATTTTATAATAATCGCTGTAACTATGTTGTATGGTGTAGTAACTCCGCCAATGCCAGTATCATTAATAATTTAATGGTATCCAACAGCGGTACTGCTATTTATAGCTCTGCTTCAAATTTAACTGTTTCTAATAATAATTTTTATGACCAGCAAGGCACTCTTTTCTCTGGCGATATACCTCCGGGTATTGGTGTTTTATCACAGACCAACGCCAATGGAGATTCTTGCGATATTTTCACAAACATCTTTCTCGATCCCCTTCTTGCCGATACGGCGAATGGCGATTTTCAGATTACCTGGACTAACTGGCCGCTTAATGATTCTACCAGTTCTCCTGCCATAGATGCCGGTGATCCCGCAAGTCCGTATGACCCGGATAGCACCTTATCAGATATAGGAGCTTTCTATTTCAATCAGATGTATCCTTTCATCTGCACCAGTGACAGTCTGCTGAATTTTGATACAACGATTGTTGCAGAAAGTGCTGACCTGGAGCTGACTCTGTTCAATTATGGACTGGATACCCTGGAAATCACTGCCATCAACCACAAACAGTCAGTTTTTAGTCATAACTGGACGTCTGGCAGCAGTCAGATACTGCCCGGAGATAGCATGCTTGTTACCCTTACTTTTACACCGGTGAATATTACTTTGGTTCTTGACACCCTGCACATTGAGAATAATGACCGGCCGGTTGAGGTGCATCTTTCTGGTTATGGTAAGGCATCGGTTGGAATAATCAACCCGGAAGAATTACCCAAAACTTATGCCCTCTATCCTGCCTATCCCAATCCGCTTAATAATATAACTACAATTTCCTTTTATTTACCAAAAACGAGTGATGTGTCACTGATAATATATAACAGCCTGGGACAAGAGGTGATACAATTGGTGTCTGGTAGATTTAGTGAAGGAAGGCATAAATACATTTGGGATCCCGGCACCATGGCCAATGGAGTATATTTCTACAGATTAAGGGCAGATGATTATAATAATGTAAAGAAGATTATTCTGGAAAGGTAGAATTCATTTCTGAAAAATATTATTGAGTCCTTCATTTAGCTGTTACAGCCAGCTCTTTCAGAGCTAAAAAGCTCCAAAGGTATTGAGCAGTACCTGATTGCAAAATGATTTATCAGACAGGGAAAAACTTATACAAAGATTGGAAGGGTAGTTTTTCAATGTTCATGAAATTTTGTAACTTACATAAAAACCAACAACAACGAAAAAAACTAAGTCTGCTTTTTATCTTTTTAACCCGGGTTATTCATCAAAAAACACAGTGAATCGGACCGAAGCGGGGCTCAACAAAGTAATTTTTCGGGTTAATAACTCTTACCTGGTCTTTTTCGACGTTTATAAATAAATCGTATTTAAGGAAAACGTCATGAAATCTTTACAGCTATTTACCCTATGTTTTATGATGGTTGTTTGCTCACCATCCTTTGCAACCATTATCAACGTTCCGGTAGATCAACCAACAATACAAGCCGGTATTGATGCTGCTATCGCTGGCGATACTGTTTTAGTTGCACCGGGAATTTATATTGAACCAACTATCTATATTAATATCGATATCGTTGTCGGTTCCTATTTTATCACCACAGGAGATACTACTTATATTAATTCCACAATTGTCGATGGTAATGCCCAAAATATGGTATTTATGATAGACAATGAATTCTAGAGGTGTCATATGATCCCTAAGGCTAGCTTTTTTGTCTAAGCCTTTATATTCTTTATATTCATTAGCATCTAAACCAAATGAAGATGAATATAACTCATTAGTTAAAACTGCATATTGATAACCCTCCTTAATCCCATGATCTTTTAGCGTATCAGTAAATTGTTTTCTTGTATCAATACTTGCAGTTCTAGTTTCAACCCATTGTTGTGAATAACCCTTAGCTAAATAATAGCCCTTGCCTCTTTCAATTGCTTTTTCAGGCTGCTCAATTTCATCAAGCCTTTCTTTTCCAACCCTGGCAAGCCATCTTTTAAATGGTTCTGCTTTTTTAGATGGGACTGATTGAATTATACGAAACATTGTCTCTGTATCTGCAATATCAGTTAAATATTCTTTTCCGTCTTTTTTAGAGGGCATCTTCAGTTGGTTACAATTTGTAACCGACTTCTCTGAACCTTCTTCTCTAAGCCTATGTTTTAATACCTTCCAATAATTATTAGGATCTGGGCTTTCAGATAAAACACCAACAACATCTACAACAGAAAAATACCACTCCCCATTAATTAATACACGCCGTATTTCATCGCCTTCGAATAAGGCTATTTTATTTGTTTCCTCTTTTTGTGGAAGTTTACTTTTTTGTACCATAATTATTGGTAGTTTATTTTTAGGATCAAGTTACAAATATTTTGAATCAATAATTAATGCTCTATAACACTCTCAATAAGAAAGGATTTTGTTGCAGTAAGCACTAATGAAGATGCCCCGATACTTATCATATCAGGGCTTTCCTCGTTTACTGGGTGATTCAGCTCTGTCTTCCCGACGAATCTCCCTGCGGTCGATTGTCGGGATAAACTTCTCGACCGAGCTGAATGAAACTTTTTTATACAATTAATACATATACCCATAAAAAAAGCCCAACATTTCTGTTAGGCCTCTTGTGATTCAGCTCGGTCTCGAACCGAGGACCCCATCCTTAAAAGGGATGTGCTCTACCAGCTGAGCTACTGAATCAATCTGTTTTTAACAATCTGCTTTTAAAAATCAGTTTGCAAATTTAGTTGTTTAATTTTTATTTAACAAAAAACATTCCCGATAAAATCATAAAATTTTCATGATAAAATATTTTACACCAGAATAAAATTTATGTTATTTTTGAAAGCATAAGTATAACAGATATGAAGGGCAAGGTCATAATTATTACAGGAGCGGCATCGGGGATTGGTCTGGCTACTTGCCGGTATTTCCTGGAAAAGGGAAGCCGGGTGGTAATGGCTGATATCAACCGGGAAGATCTGGACAGGGAAGCCGGGGAATTTACAAATATGGGATTTGAGGTACTTTCTTTGCTTACAGATGTTAGCAAGGAGGAGGATTGCAGGATGATGGTTGAAAAAACTATGGAAAAGTTCTCTTCTATTGATGTTCTGATAAATAACGCCGGGATTTCTATGAGATCCTTATTCCAGGAGACAGATTTATCGGTTTTCAAAAAAGTAATGGATGTGAATTTTTGGGGAACTGCCTATTGTTCATATCATGCCCTGCCTCATTTGTTGAAGACCAGGGGCTCCCTGGTTAGTATTACCTCGGTAGCCGGAAGGCATGGAATGCCAGGAAGAACTGCTTATTCATCTTCAAAATTTGCAATTCATGGCCTGATGGAAACAATACGGATTGAGAATATTAAGAAAGGACTTCATGTTCTGACATTTGCACCCGGGTTTACTGCAACCAATGTAAGGAATCATGCCTTAACAGCCCATGGTGAAGAGCAGGGAGCTTCTCCACGAAAAGAGAAAAAGATGATGACTCCGGAACAGGTTGCAGGAAAAATCTACAAGGGAGTAAAAAGAAGAAGACGGGATATGGTTCTCAGCTGGGAAGGTCAAATTACTATGCTTACAAAACACCTTTATCTTGCATGGATAGTTGACAGGATCTATTTCAACCAGTTATCAAAAGAGCCCGGCTCTCCATTTTAAAAACAAAATGATTTGAATTCTAAAAACAAACAAACAGAAAATAGTACACAAATACGTGTACGGTATGCAGAGACTGATACCATGGGCATACTGCATCATTCAGTATACCCGGTATATTTTGAAGAGGGCCGTACCGAGTTAATGCGGGCGCTGGGAATGAGTTATGATGCCATGGAAAAGAAAGGTGTGATCCTGCCGGTTTATTCAGTGCAGGTGAAGTACCTGAAACCAGCATCTTATGATGACCTGTTGACCGTAAAAACTGTACTGGCAGAAATAAAGGGGGTAAGAATAAGATTTGAACATAGCATCTATAATGAACAGACCGATCTTTTAGCCACCGGAGAGGTTGTGCTGATTTTTACCGACCCGGATTCTTTTAAACCATGCAGATCACCGGTGTGGTTTTTAGAGTTAATAAAAGATTAAAGATATCCTCCTACGCCTGAAAAAGGCTTCGGAGGACGAAGAAAGTCTACAGCCTACAGTCTAATAGTCTACAGTCTAT
>JAUVKT010000073.1 GCA_030596125.1 Bacteroidales bacterium
CAGAGGCACCGATTCGCTTAAGAATATCACGATTATGCCAAACCATCTGTTTATGGCAGGTAGCTTTGCATTTGCAGATAATTTTTATGTAGATTCTGACCATTCGGCAGACGGACACAGGTGGTTGATAAACAGTTATCCAAATGAATGGACAGAAACATGTACATCTGCTTCATACGGTGGCAACAGAAGGTTTAAACCGGAGTCATCAGCGCCAGGGATATTTGCAATGAATGGAGCTGCCGGAGCTATCTATCCTGAAGATTATAATGAGGCAGGATCAATGTGGGACCACCTGCTTCGTAACGAAATTGATTTCTATAATTTTGGTTTCAGTATTATGTTCGAGCCGGGAATATATGATGTCTCTTATAAATTCGAAGGTGTCAGGCATATTATCAACTACCCTTTACCACAAGGCCTTTACGACAGAACCTCAAGAGAGTATCCCTCTTATAATATGGCTATCCCCGATCAGTTCAGGGCAGATCAGTTTATTAAGGAGTTTACTGAAAAATATATTACGAGCGGGGATACGATGCCTGCCTTTATAACAATTATTATTCCCAATGATCATGGGGCAGGCGACAGGCCTGAGGCAGGGTTTCCTTTCAGGGAGAGTTATATGGCCGATAACGACCTGGCCCTGGGAAGGGTCATCGAATTCCTGACCCATTCACCCTACTGGGAAAATATGCTGATCGTTGTAACTGAAGATGATTCGCAGAACGGTGTCGATCATATTGATGCCCACCGTACTATTTTAATGGTTATTTCACCTTATGTAAAGCGAAACTATGTCAGCCATATCCACTATAGTTTTGGCTCAATATTTAAGACATTCTGGAATATACTTGGTTTGCCCTATCTTAACCAGTATGATGCCAGTGCTACTGACCTGTCAGATTTCTTTACACCCGTGCCTGATTTTGCGACATATGCTGCCAGTGCAGTTGATCCTCGTCTCTTCGATCCGCAAAAAGCACTGGATCCGTTTGATGAGGATTTCGACTGGGAGGCATTAAAAGAATCTCCCGAACTCGACAGCGTAGAGGATTTTATTCGCGAAAGTAATAAGGAAAAAGCAGAAGACAGGACCGGGAAAAGGAGATAGGTCAGAATATCCCGTAAAGGCTATGCTCGTCGGTGTTACAGTACAGGATAGAATAGATATAGAAATTAAGGCGATTAGTATCAAGCCTTCTCTGCAGGTGAAGAACTGGCACATCAGGCTCTAATCCAAGAATATCACAGATATCCTTTTCGGGTGCATTTATCGCTTTGATATATTGCTCACCACTTCTTACCTCAATTCTATAGGAGGTTCTCAGAATATCAAACAGAGATTTGTTATCAAGATTCCGGGAGGTAAACCGCGGAAGATTGATATTCGGTAAATAGGTAATATCGTAAATAACCGGGATGCCACTTAACAGCCTTAATCTTGTAAAATACATCCAGCCAACCTCTTTTTCATGTTCGCTTATGGAGAATGGAAAGTCCTCCGGCCATGGTACAATATGTGGTCTGATTATGGTTCTTGTCTCAAGGTCCTTTCTGCCGATAGCAGTAGTCGTTCCGGAGATTGACAAAATCCCGATGCCCTTGGGTAGCTTATGAACAATACTTCCGAGTCCCTGGTGTCTCTTGATAAAACCTTCATTCGTTAACAGGTCGAGAGCCTTCCTTACCGTTGGCCTTGTAAGATTATACAGGTGGCACAGTTCATTCTCTGAAGGGAGGAGATCGCCTTCTCGATATACCCCGTCAACTATATGTTTGCGAAGCTTCTCGTATAACTGCCTGTACTGAGGTGTTGCCCTGAGAGACATAAAAATCTGTTTTTGCAAACATAGGAACAAAATCAATCAGGACAAAGAAAATTATCTTTTATTTGAAGTGATATATCTGAATACTTGTAAAGCTTCCACAACTAAGCATTAAGATATGATAAATAACACATATCCACTTAACAGTCAGAGAATCAACACATAACACAATAATATATTTTTTAATTAAATATTATACAAATCAAAAAAACATCATTATATTTGCACTTGTAATTACAAGTAAATATTATGGCAACATCAATTATCATGCCCAGACAGGGTCAGTCGGTTGAATCCTGTATCATCACCAAACTATATATCAGCGAAGGGGAGAAAGTGAGTAAAGGGGACCTTATTTTTTCATATGAAACCGATAAGGCTTCCTTCGAAGAGGAGTCAGAGATTGACGGGGTTCTCCTGAAATGGCTTTACGACGAAGGTGATGAGGTGCCGGTTCTTGAAACTGTATGCATTGTGGGCGAAGAGGGTGAGGAGGTAAAAGAGATGATTGTAGCGTCTGACAATAAGGAGGTGGAGCCAAAGCCTGAGGCTGTGGAAAGTAAAAAGAGTGCATTAAAGGCAGAAATAGTTAATTCCATACCTGAAGGCACAAGAATTTCTCCCAGGGCCAGAAGAATGGCAGAAGATAATAGAATTGAGATCACAAAAATTGCAGGAACAGGTCCGTCCGGCAGAATAATCGTACGCGATGTGGAGGTTGTTTTAACCGGTGGAGATGACCGGCATACTGAAGCGTCCTACAGTGTCGAACCGCTTACAAATATCAGGAAGATAATTGCCAGATCGATGTATTCATCACTGCAGAATTCTGCCCAGGTAACCCACCATTTGGGTGCAGATGCCAGGCGTATGCTCAGTTTGCGAAAAGAGATAAAGGAGAAAAAGGATCAGCCCGGATATGTAAATGTTACAATAAATGATATGGTATGCTTTGCAGTTATCAAAGCCCTGCAAAAGTTTCCAAGGGTAAATTCTCATCTTGTCGGTGAGGAGATGCACCTGTTCAATATTGTTAATCTCGGACTTGCGGTTGATACCGACAGGGGACTGATGGTGCCTGCAATTACAGAAGTTGATAAATTATCGATACAGCAGTTTTCAGAAAAAGCCGGAAAAATTTCAGGAGAATGCAGGAAAGGTTCTGTTGATCCTGATATCCTGGCTCCGGAAAGTGCATCATTTACAGTTTCCAATCTTGGTAATTATGGTGTTGAAATGTTTACCCCGGTAATAAACCTGCCCCAGGTGGCAATACTTGGTGTAAACACTATCCTTCTAAGGCCGGCAGATACAGGTGATGGTGTGATAGGTTTTGTGCCTTATATAGGGTTAAGTATTACTTATGATCACCGTGCCATCGATGGAGGAGAGGCCACACGGTTCCTTAAGCAGGTTGCGATTGAGATCGAAACACTGGAAATATAATAGTTAGAATAAAAAAGCAAAAAACAGAAATATGCCTAAATGTCAATTTTTAGATCCGGTTGAGTTAAGAAAAGCAGGTAAACTAGAGTTTAAACCTATACCGGTTAATCAATACAGTAAAACGATAAAAGAGGAGAAAGAGAACTATTCCAAAGATGATTTTCTGAGGATATATTATGATATGCTGGTTATCAGGGAGTTCGAAACAATGCTTAATCTTATCAAGACCACCGGTAAATATAGCGACATTGAATACAATCATCCGGGGCCTGCGCATCTCTCAATAGGACAGGAGGCTGCTGCTGTCGGGATGGCTTATAATCTCGATGTTGATGATTTCATTTTTGGTTCACACAGGAGTCATGGCGAAATACTTGCAAAGGGTCTAAGTGCAATACATAAACTTGATGATAACAGTCTGAAGAAGATTATGGAGGAGTATTTTGGCGGAGATATTGAGACGATAGTTGCAGATGGATTTAACGGGTCTGTAAAGGAGATGGCCCGCCGGTTTCTTGTTTATGGCACATTGGCAGAGATATTTGCAAGATCGACAGGCTTTAACCGTGGGCTCGGAGGCAGTATGCATGCCTTCTTTACACCTTTTGGGGTATATCCGAATAATGCTATAGTTGGTGGAAGCGGCGATATTTCTGTTGGCGCTGCCCTGTTTAAGAAAGTAAACAGGAAACCGGGTATTGTCGTTGCAAATATCGGTGATGCTTCAATGGCATGCGGACCAGTCTGGGAGGGGATATCGTTTGCTACGATGGATCAGTTTACCGAGTTATGGGAAGGCGATATGAAAGGCGGATTACCACTTATTATCAATATAATGAATAATCATTATGGGATGGGTGGTCAGACCAATGGTGAAACAATGGGTTATGGAATAGCTGCACGCATCGGGGCCGGGGTAAACAAAGATCAGATGCATGCCGAGAGGATTGATGGTATGAACCCGCTCGCGGTGATAGATGCTTATAAAAGGAAAAAGCAGGTGATCTCAGAAAAACGCGGACCTGTACTTCTTGATGTGATGACTTACAGGTATAGTGGTCATTCACCCTCCGATGCCTCATCATATCGCTCCAGAGAGGAGATGGAAGCATGGGAGAAGCATGATTGTATTAAAATATACCGTACAAATCTTATTGAGGGAGGGATGTCAACCGAAAAAGAGATGGATGCGATAGAGGAGAAAACAAAAGGGCTGATCTCTGAAATGTTCTCACTTGCAATTAATGATGAAATATCACCCCGGATGGATCTCATTAAGACTCCCGGTATTATCGGTGAAATGATGTTCTCTGACAGATCAGTTGATGCAATGGAACCGGGTGAACCCGAAGTGTTGATGACGCTGGAGGACAATCCGCGTTTTCAGCAGATTGCACGAAAGGAGCGGTTTGCCTTTGATAAAGATGGTAAACCTTATTCCAAAATGAAGCAGTATCAGCTAAGAGACGGAATATTCGAAGCAATAATCGACAGATTTTATAAAGATCCGACACTTATAGCTTATGGAGAAGAGAACCGAGACTGGGGAGGAGCATTTGCCGTTTACCGTGGCCTTACAGAGGCCCTTCCCTATAACAGACTGTTTAATTCGCCTATATCTGAAGGTGCTATTGTAGGAACAGCAATCGGATATGCCATGTGCGGAGGGAGGGTGATACCCGAAATTATGTACTGCGACTTCCTTGGACGAAGTGGTGATGAAGTATTTAATCAGCTTCCGAAATGGCAGGCTATGAGTGGAAATATGATAAAGATGCCGGTCGTGCTAAGAGTATCGGTCGGATCAAAATATGGGGCACAACACTCGCAGGACTGGACCTCACTGGTAGCACATATACCCGGACTAAAAGTTGTTTTTCCGGCAACACCTTATGATGCCAAAGGACTTATGAACAGTGCACTGCAGGGTACCGACCCTGTGGTTTATTTCGAAAGCCAGAGGATATACGACATTGGTGAGCAGTTTCATAAAGAGGGTGTGCCTGAAGAATATTATGAGATACCATTGGGAGAGCCTGATATAAAGAGGTATGGAGATGATATTACAATATTGAGCATTGGAGCTGCACTTTACATTGCCATTGAGGCTGCTGATATATTGAAGAAAAAGTATAGTATTAGTACTGAGATAATAGATGCACGCTCTCTGGTGCCATTTAATTATGATATTGTTTTGGAATCTGTTAAGAAAACGGGACGAATACTCCTGGTAAGTGATGCATCAGCCAGGGGCTCATTCCTTAATGATATGGCCCGCAATATAACCGAGCTTGCATTTGATTATCTTGATGCTCCTCCTGTTGTTGTGGGATCGAGAAACTGGATTACACCTGCTTATGAATTAGAGGATGACTTTTTCCCGCAGCCCGGATGGATAGTTGATGCAATCCATACCAGGATGCTACCGCTCGATGATCATGTTGTTGAGGTTGATTTTACTGAAGAGGAACAACTTAAAAGGTCACGGGAAGGTATTTAATATCTTTTATACGGTTCTATATGACCATTGAGAATAAATTAAAAACACATGATTATTTGGCATGAAATATATGAGCGTCTGAAATCTGCCCCATCAGATTATGAATATGATCTGAAGCCGCTTAAGGTGAATACTCATATCCACTCACCCTATTCATTCAGCTCGTTTGATTCCATTGAAGCTATTGTTGAGCAGGCCGGAAGAGAAGGCGTTTCTGTGATCGGTATAAACGACTTTAATACTATGAATGGTTATGATGAGTGGGCTGAAAAAACCATTTCAAACAGGCTTTTCCCGCTTTTTAATATCGAAATGATAGGCCTTGATAGTAATATGATGGCAGCCGGGATCAGGATAAATGACCCCGATAACCCTGGTCGTGCATATATAAGCGGTAAAGCATTGTCATATCCGGTCTCATTGCCAGGTGATGATCAGAAAAGGTTAAGAAGGATACTGGAACTTTCAAACCATCGCATAGCCCTTATGACCGATAAGTTAAATGTTCTTCTTGACACTATTGAACCGGGGATGGCAGTAAATTATAATGAGATGGTCGCCGATCATACCAAAGGAATGGTTAGTGAGCGCCACCTTGCACGGGCCATAAGAATTAAGGCGGAAAAAAGATTTAAGGATAACAGTTCGCGGACCGGTTTTATGATAAAGCTTGTTGGTGAAGGTTACCGTAATATTAACACCGGCAATGATGCTGAGATTGAAAATTATATAAGGTCGGGACTCCTGAAATCAGGCAGACCGGCATTTATCAGGGAGGACCCTGAAATTTTTATGGAACCTGTTGCCATAAAAGATCTGATCATTGCCGCAGGGGGAATCCCTACATACCCCTTCCTGGCAGATTTTAATGATGGAATGTACACAGATTTTGAATCAGATATAAGCAGAGCTGCAGAAAAACTAAAACAGTATGGTTTTTTTAGTGTGGAATTTATTCCTGGCAGAAACGATTATGCCAGATTTCGTGAGTACGCTATGTACCTTTATAACGATGGTTTTATTGTAACATTTGGAACTGAGCACAATGCTCCGGGGACAAAGCCGGTTGAAGTCATTGCAGGTGAAAATTATCCTCTCGATGACGATCTTTTGAAAATTAATTATGAAGGTGCATCAATTTTGGCGGCTCATCAGTATCTTAACTCGTTGCGGGGGGAAGGTTATCTTAACGGTAATGGTATCCCTAAGCGGGAGAGGAAAGATGAATTTGTAACCCTGGGCAACTCGATAATCCGCATGGTTAATAATACTAAGTAATATGGATAAGAACGGGAATATAACATTACTTGCCAATCGCCGGCTTGAGCAGAAGGTGGTTGTAATTACAGGTGGTGCACAGGGATTTGGCAGTGGAATAGCTGCGGAGCTGTTTGATCAGGGGGCCAATATTGTAATTGCAGACATAAATAGTGAGAAAGGCAATGAAATAGCTGACCTTCTGAATAAAAAAGGATTCAGTAATAAGGTCCTTTTTATCAAGACTGATGTTGCTGATTTCAGTTCGGTTGAAGAGATGGTCTCAGGGGCGGTGCAATCTTTTGGAGGCATAGATATACTGATAAGTAATGCAGGAATTTTGAGGGCAGGAAGCCTTGAGGAGATGGAGCCAGAAACATTTGACCTGATCACAAAAGTCAATTATCAGGGTTATTTTAATTGTGTTAAAGCAGTTGCTCCTGTTATGAAGGATCAGCATAGCAAAAGGAAAGATCGTTTTATGGATATAATTCAGATCAACTCCAAATCGGGATTGAGGGGGAGCATGAAAAATTTCGCTTATGCAGGAGGCAAGTTCGGAGGTATCGGCTTAACCCAGTCATTTGCCCTTGAGCTTATACCATATAATATAAAGGTAAACTCGATTGCTCCAGGCAACTATTTTGAGGGACCACTCTGGAGTGATTCAAAGACCGGACTATTCCGGCAATATCTTGATACCGGGAAAGTGCCCGGAGCAAAAACAATTGATGAGGTGAGGGAGTATTATGAGAAACAGGTTCCGGCCGGGCGGGGATGCAGGGTTTCTGATGTAGTAAAGGCAATTAATTATGTAATTGACCAGGAGTATGAGACCGGACAGGCTATTCCTGTGACAGGGGGACAAGTAATGTTAAAATAGTGACCTATGAAGAGTAGAGGAGTTAGATTATATGGTAAAAAAGATCTCAGGCTTGAAGAGTTTGAACTGCCTGAAATAAAAGACAACGAGATACTTGCAAAGATTGTAAGTGATAGTCTTTGCATGTCGTCGCACAAAGCAGTACTGCAGGGTGAGGATCATAAGCGGGTGCCTGATAATGTTGCGGAAAATCCTGTATTGATAGGTCATGAGTTTGCAGGCGAACTGATTGAGGTAGGTAGTAAATGGCAACATAAATTTAATCCTGGAGATAAATACTCAATCCAGCCGGCAATGAATTATAAGGATGGTCCGGTTGGAATTTTAGGTGCTCCTGGCTATTCATACTCCTACATAGGAGGAGATGCAACCTATATTGTTATTCCCAATGAGGTAATGGAACAGGACTGTTTACTTAAATATGAAGGTCCCGGCTATTATCCGGCTTCCCTGGCAGAACCCCTGTCCTGTGTAATCGGTGCCATGCATGCCAACTATCATACCAGACCGGGTTCCTATAAGCATGAGATGGAGATTGTTGATGGTGGTAAAATGGCAATTCTTGCCGGTGTTGGACCGATGGGGCTGGCTGCTATTAATTACGTGCTTGAGCGTGCCGACAGAAAACCTTCGCTATTGGTTGTTACTGATATCGACCAGACAAGGCTTGACCGTGCTGCCGGCCTCTATAGTGAGAAATATGCCTCTTCGAAAGACATTGATCTTAAGTATATAAATACAGCCATTTTTGCAGACCCTGTATCGGAACTTAAAAAGATCAGCGGGGGAGAAGGATTTAATGATGTTTTTGTGTTTGCTCCCATTCCTGCTGTGATAGAGCAGGCTGATGCTATATTGTCATTCGATGGCTGTCTTAACTTTTTTGCCGGACCGGCAGATTCCCGGTTCAATGCCCGGTTTAACTTTTATAATGTGCATTATAATTACACCCATATTGTGGGTACCAGTGGTGGCAATAACGATGATATGAAGGAAGCACTTGAAATGATGGGCAGCGGCCTTGATCCGGCCGGTCTGGTTACTCATATCGGCGGTCTGAATGCAGTTATTGACACAACCCTGAACCTTCCCGGCATTCCCGGAGGTAAAAAGCTTATTTACACACATATTGAAATGCCTCTTACGGCAATTGATGATTTTGCAGAATTAGGAAAGAAAAGCAAATTATTTGCCGGTCTGGCAGAGATAACCCACAGGCATAACGGACTATGGTCGGTAGAAGCGGAGGAATACTTGCTGGCAGGGAGGTGATTAATTGCCGGGATGATTGCAGATGACCTGGGGCTCGATTGGTACGATTAAATAGATTACTTCTATACTTCAATTAATTACCACTTAAGATTCTAATCAGGTCATCATTTAAATAATACACTTCAAGTCCCTCTTTTTTTGGAGATAAAATACCGGCAGATACAAGTTCTCCCATATACTTTGTTATAGTTGTTCTTGAAGTCTTTTTGAGAATTTTTCCAACTCTTTGGGCTTTAATATAGGGTTGACTGAAAATGGCTTCATTGAGGTCATTGTTATACCAGTCTATTTTTGATATTGCAAACTTGTAGGTTTCGTTCATCTGACCAATAATATCATTAATCAGATTGCGGGTATATAGAGAAGCCTCTTCTATTGCATCAAGCATAAACAGTATCCATCCCTTCCAGTCTCTTCTTTGAGTGACACCAGCAAGTTGATAATAGTAAGAATCTTTGTTTTCGATAATATATTTAGATAGGTACAATACAGGTTGGATTAGTAATCCGGTCTGAACCAGGTAGAGCAGATTAATGATTCTCCCTGTCCTTCCATTACCATCCTGGAAAGGGTGGATTGCTTCAAACTGGTAATGGCCGATACACATTTTGAGCAGAGGATCCGTATCTGTCAGACCATGGTCGTTCAAGTATTTTATCAGGTTAATCAAAAATGACTCAGTCACACCTTCTCCCCTTGGAGGTGTGTATACAACCTCTCCCGGACGCTGTTCACTATTCCCTCTCCTTATAATAATCCTAGCCTGCGGGGGCCTTATCCCAAGCCTGGTGCCTTTAATCTGTCGGACAATATTTATTATTGTTTCCAGATTGATTTTACCCTGATCTGAGATGGATTTATATCCAGTCCATAAAGCTTCTCTGTATCTGAGGACTTCTCTTGTTGCCGAATCAGCATGCTCTTCCTTTTTTGAATCTGAAATAGCTTTAAATAATTCATCTTCTGTTGTGAATATGTTTTCTATCTCAGTAGATGACCTGGCTTCCTGAATTGCTATAGTATTTATCAGCATCAGTGGATTGGGAAGTCTGGTAATCTCATTATTCACTGAAGCAAGAGCACGGGATGCTGAAACAAGTTTCTTAAGAATTTCGAGATCATTCTCCAGCTCTTTGTCCGGAGGGAGTAATGGTAAATCATTGTAGGGCTTGTTCCTGTCAAAAACCATTCTGTTCATATTTTAATAATATTTGGACATAGTGCAAATGTATGTCCATTTTTTACAGAAAACAATTTATATGTCCATTATTTGGCAAAATATGGACATAGTTGAAATTTATGTCCACTTTTAGATTGATTTTCATTCCCGAGTCATATATTTTCCTCATAGGATGTTCAACTTAAACCAGATATTATGAGAAAAAAGAAATCAACACCAACACCGAAGAAACCAGAAACAATCCGTCATCTACATCTTGAATCAAATGAATTCTCTGCACACGTAGCAGATTTCGAGAAATGGTTAAGGGTCTTTGGTTTTGCAGGCTCAACAATCTACTACTCTCCTGCATATTTACGATCATTCTTTCATTTCCTTGAGCAAAATGAGATTAATTCTGTTGACCAGGTATCAAATATCCAGATAAGTATGTACATGAACCACCTATCAGAAATTACCAGTGAAAGGACCAACAGGAAGTTATCTCAAAGTTATAAACTCAATCACCTGAATGCAATAAAGTTATTTGGCAAGTTTCTACAAAGAAGCAGCAATCTGACTCTTGATTCTACTTTAAGGTATTCAAGAGGGATGGTGCAAAGCAGAAGGTGGCTGAGACAAAATGAAATAGAAAGACTTTATGGAATGTGTAGCGCAGGGTACTCCGGTAGTTTGAATAGAGTAATCCTGGGTATCTATTATGGTTTAGGATTAAGAAGGATGGAAGGCATAGGAATTGATCTCACAGACATTCAGTGGTCGAATGGAATAATTTATATCAAAATCGCAAAGAACAAAAGAGATCGATTTGTTCCGATGAGTCCTAAGGTTCAGTATGATATCAGAACTTATATCAAGAGGTTTAGAATCCCACTTTTGCTAGAAAAGGGGAGACCTCTGGAAAAAGCTTTGCTGGTATCAGATAAGGGAACCAGGATTACAGGTAATTCTGTTTATTCCAGGTTACAGAATTTAGCTCGCAAAGCAGGAATACCTATACCTTTGCCACTACATTCATTAAGGCACAGCATAGCAACTCATTTACTGGCAAATGGCCTTGAGTTGGAAAAAATTGGTCAGTTCCTTGGGCATAAAAGTCTTGAAAGCACACAGATATACACTCACCTAATACACAAAAACATTTGACTATGGAAGATTTTCAGAAGTACCTGACAGATTCTGGTTACAGCATAGCTACTATTCGACAGTATAAAAGGTACGTTGAAATTTTTAGTAAGTGGGCAGTAGACCAGAAAAAAGGAATAGAAGACTTTGGTTATCAAGAGATGGTAATGTTTATTGATGATACAATGGGAAGTATTTATTATTCTAATAATTTACAAAAGACGATAAACAGAATATTGATAGCTATTACATACTATTTTGATTATCTAATTGCACATAAAAAGACTATCAACAATCCGGCAAAGAATATTCGGATTAAAGATCCTCATAATAGTATAGTGCATAATCTTTTAAGTAAGAGTGAACTTACTAATTTGTATGAATCAATTGAAATTAAGAATGACCGGGATGTGAGAAACAAAGTGATATTAGGATTCCTTGTTTTTCAGGCATTTTCAGTTAGTGAACTTCATCGGTTATTAAAGTCAGATCTCAAACTACGTAAAGGGACTGTTTTAATTCAAGGTGAGGATTCAGGAAGATGGAGAAGAGGCTCCACAAACAGGGAACTGGAGTTAGAGGCTTTACAGATTATTGATCTGATTGATTATATTGACAACATCAGACCAAGGATTCTGGTAAATGGATATTGTCATTTGCCTGGGAGGAAGCCCTTTGAGGAAAATGCGGTATTCAGAACGGACCAATTACTTTTGAGTCTTTTTGGTTCACCAAACCTTAAAAACAGTCTTCATCATATGTTCATAAACTTAAGAAAATCAAATCCTCGAGTAAGATCAGCTATACAAATCAGGCAAAGTGTAATTGCTTACTGGGTTGAAAAGTTTAACCTCAGGAAGACTCAATATATGGCTGGACACCGATATGTAAGCAGTACGGAATATTATAAGCAGATAAATATTAATGACTTAAGACGAGAAGTAATTGAATACCACCCATTGGGATAAGAATTAAAATTTTACTTCTATTTTCATATCTATAAGTTTTATATAACCTTATTATTTTGTTACATTTAAAGCTTAATAAGAGGTCTTTGAAATTAGTAACTGATTAGTATGATTACGGGGCCAGGTTTTATGATCCTCAATTAGGGAGGTGGCATGTAGTAGATCCTAGTGCTGAAACATACTATGATTGGACACCTTATAATTATACCGCTAATAACCCAATTCTTCTTATTGATCCAAATGGGACTGACTGGTACGACATTAATGGTTCAATAACTTGGTTTGACCAGGAAGGTGAATTGGAGCATGAGGGGAATACCTATCAGAGTTTGGGCAAGAATGTTTTTATTGGATTCCATGCTAGCCCGACTTTACGGGTTATAATGTAACAGCTAAGATAATCAATTGATGAGCAACTGATTACGATATTTAAAACCTGCCCCCTAATATATTGTTGATAAGATGTTAGCAATAACCCTTGATTTTACTGGGTTTGCGTTG
>JAUVKT010000014.1 GCA_030596125.1 Bacteroidales bacterium
GCTTGGTATTTAGGCGGAACGCTAGAATCATCATCGACTGTAATCGTTATCGCTCCATCCCCACCAGCTTCACCCATAGCAAGAACATATCTTACCCCGGTTGCATTGTCTCCCCCATTTCCAAATATATTATTGGAGAAGGTATTATTTGATCTCATCCATGCCGAAACCGTCCAATCATTTGTACTATGATTTAAAGTATTATCATTACCAACATCAATATAGCTTGCACCATTAAAGGATTGTCCGTCTGCAACCAATCCTGCTGTAGTTGTTGAACCTGTGTTTGATCCATCATTACCTGTACCACTTGCATCAAGGTAATTATCATGCAAATGCCAGACGCCTACATAACTGGCAGTCCAGGTTGTTGGAGCAGATGGATCAGATGAAACAGAGGTATTCCCGAAATATAAATAAACCTCTGTATCTAATGTTGGAGACAGAGAGGGTATACGTACCCAGGCAATAAGCTCCCCTGTTGTAGAAACATATTTTTCAATATCATGGTCGAGAGTTGTTACACCATCTGAAGCTGTAAACTTTGTATCCCAGCCGTTTGAATCAGAAATATATCCTGAATTTGCTATGGTTCTGAGATCATTATCCGTGATATCAATCAGGGCCGGAAAATCTAAAAGATTTGATCCGCCAGCTACCTGGGAGGATTGAATTGTAATTTTAATCCTGTTAGTATATCCTGATAACCACTGAGAGTGAAGGCTGACAGGAAATAATAAAAAGACGAATAATAACAGAATGAACCTGCTATAAGCACGTGCGGGTCTATTCCGATATTTCGCTATGTTTTTATTTCTTACCACTAAAACAAACAATTACCATTTCGACTAGTACTCTTTTTTTTTAGTCAAACCAGTTTAATTATATGTTATTTGCCATTGGATAAAAATCCATACTGGCAATATTATTCTATAAAACCTAGACTACGTTTTCACTCCCATGGTTGCATCGAATCAATGCCACACAGAGGAATTTAAAGATAATACATTTTTTTGGTGAAACTAACCTTGTTTGATGAATGGCAAATATCAGTCTGTTAACAGACAATTCATGTAAACTAAAAAAAAAAGACCGTCACACAATTTTCCTGTGACAGTCTCAGTTTTCATTTCAAAAATATGTTAACCTGAATAATTCACAAATTGATTTATTGCGAAGCCAAATTACTGTGATTAAAGGCAATGCTCAATTTTTGATTCTCAATATAGCTACGGCTATATCTGTGAGTCTCAAATCTGCGCTTACCTTTACTCTTTGTACTTTGACTTCTCATGACAAAAAACTTATGAACCGGAACGGAGTGGAGCTCACCGAAGGTAATTATTCAGGCTAAATAATAAGCATTGCATCTCCATAAGTACCAAAACGATACTTCTCTTTTATAGCTTTCTCATAAGCTTCAAAAACAAGGTGATAACCACCAAAAGCTGCCACCATCATTAATAAAGTGGAATATGGCAGATGGAAATTACTAATCATCATATCAGGTATCTTGAATACATACGGAGGAAAAAGAAACTTATTGGTCCAGCCGTCAAATGGCTTCAGAAGCCCCTCTGTTGATACAGAACTCTCGAGAGTGCGAACCACAGTTGTTCCAACTGCACAGATTTTACTTTTCCTCTCTTTAGCCCTGTTTATCCCGGCAGCCGCTTCAGGTGTAATCATTATTTGCTCCGAATCCATCTTATGCTTTGACAGGTCCTCTACATCAACACTTCTGAAATTGCCAAGACCAACATGGAGCGTTATCTCTTCCTTTTCTACTCCAAAAATCTCAAACCTCTTTAATAGTTCCCTGCTAAAATGCAGTCCGGCCGTCGGAGCGGCAACTGCCCCTTCATGCTTTGCAAAAATAGTCTGATAACGCTCACTATCTTCCGGCTCAACCGGCCGGTTTATAAACTTTGGAAGAGGTGTCTGACCTAATTTATACAGTGTCTTTTTAAAATTTTCATAAGGTCCATCATACAGAAATCTGAGTGTTCTCCCACGTGAGGTAGTATTATCAATTACCTCCGCAACGAGCACCTCTTCATCACCAAAATAGAGTTTGTTTCCTATCCTGATCTTTCTGGCCGGATCAACAAGTACATCCCAAAGACGCTGCTCCCGGTTTAGTTCCCTTAGTAAAAAAACTTCTATCTCAGCTCCGGTTTTTTCCTTGTTCCCAAATAACCTGGCAGGAAAAACCTTGGTATTATTGAAAACCAGAAGATCATGCTCTGAAAAATATTCAATAATATCCTTAAACACCTTATGCTTTATCTTCCCATCTTTCCTGTTAACAACCATCAACCTCGACTCATCCCTGTTATAAGCAGGGTGTGATGCAACTAATTCCTGTGGTAATTTGTAATTGAACTGAGATAACTTCATATTTTATATATATATTTTATTATATCCCCCCTTATACGTAAGAAAATCAAATTTGTTTCAATGAAACTATTTTTTCTTCGAATTCAGATAATTTAAAAGCGTCGGTTAGATTAAAATCGCCTATTTTGGTGCGCTTCAGCTCTGCAAGACAGGCACCGCTATTTAAATAAATTCCAAGATCACGGGCAAATGATCTTATATAAGTTCCTTTACCCGACTTTATCCTGATTGTTGCCATTGGCATTTCAAAATTTATTAACTCCAGTTCATAAATCCGGATCCTAACAGGTTTAAGCTCTCTCTCTACTCCTTTTCTGGCAAATTCATAAGCCCTCTTTCCATCAATTTTTTTTGCTGAGAAAAGGGGTGGAACCTGATCCTGTTCCCCGATAAAATGGTTAAGTGCATCCAATATACTTTCCCGGCTAATATGACTGGTCGGAAAAGTTGCATTTACCTCTGTTTCAAGGTCAAAGGATGGTGTTGTCTCACCGAACCGGAGTGTTGTAACATATTCTTTTTCAAAGGCGTGAAGATCAGACATCTTTTTTGTATCCTTACCTGTACAGATTATCATCAGCCCGGTCGCAAGCGGATCGAGTGTGCCGGCATGACCAACTTTTATCTTCTTGTATCCATAATGTTTTCTGATAATATTCTTAACCTTTTTTACCAGGTCAAAAGAGGTCCAGTAAAGTGGCTTATCAAACAATAAGGTTTGACCTTCAAGAAAATCCGTTTCGGAATTAATATCCATATTAACCAATTAAAATAGCAACGAGTCCGATAACAATACAATAGATCCCAAACCAGTATAATTTGCCTTTGCGGACAAGAGCAATCATCCATGTGCAGGCAAGATATCCTGTAATAAAAGCAGAAATAAATCCAGCAACCAGTATCCCCGGGGATATTGATCCGGCAGCCGAAAACTCTCCTTTGGCCAGTTCTGCAAGATTGGCACCTATAACCGGAATAAGAACCATAAGGAATGAAAATTCTGCCAGATTTTCCTTTTTATTCCCAAGTATCAGCCCTGTTGAAATTGTGGCGCCCGAACGGGAAACTCCCGGCAGCACGGCAAATGCCTGCGCAATACCAATGATAAAAGCATCCAGATAGGAGATATCCCGGCTTCCTCCTTTTATTAATGAACTCACTATCAATAATAGTGCAGTTACCAATAGCATCAGTCCCACAAAAATAATATTACCATTAAACAGAGACTCAACTTGTTCGTTTAAAAAAAAGCCGACAATAAATATCGGAATAAGTGAAGTTCCTATCTTTAGAGCAAAATCAGTTTCACTGTTCATTTTAAACTTCACTACCCCGCGAAATATCCTGATTATTTCCTTCCGGAATACAACAATTGTACTCAATACTGTCGCGCCGTGAACAATAACCGAAAAACTAAAACTGGTTTCGGCATCAACCCCGAACAGATATTTTCCAATCTCAAGATGTCCGCTGCTGCTGACAGGTAAAAATTCTGTTAGCCCCTGTATAATACCAAGAATAATAGCTTCTAATAGATCCATATAAATTAAAAAGAGAACGAGAACTCACTCAGGTTTAGCAGGCTTTTTCATTATAGCCCAAATCTCAAAAATAAACCCTGCCAATACAATAACCGGTGCAAGGGTAATTCTTCTGAAACTAAAAATCTTGTCACTGAACTCCGAGGGATCATCTGACTTTCCACCGAGCATAAGTAAAAATCCAATTACAATTATTACGAATCCTATTGCCAGCAGCCGGTAATTCTCCTTGCCAAGCGCAAACCCTGGTTCCTGTTTTTCATCGTTTTTTGATGCCATACCTAATAATATAGTTTGTCTTCCGATATGCTTAAATACTTATTAACCGAAATAAAAGTAGAAATATAATTGATAACAACCCCTAAAGTAATAATTCCTCCAAACAGATAAAGCAACAATTCAACGTCCTGAAGAGTAAAAAGAAGATAAAACTCCTGCTCAACGAAATATAGTATCACCATTATCAGAATAATAGAGATAAGGCCTGCAATTATCCCATGTACAACACTTCTTGACAAAAAGGGCTTACGGATAAACGTTCTTGTGGCCCCAACCAGTTGCATTGTATTAATCAGGAATCTTTTGGAATAAACTGATAATCTGATTGTATTGTTAATAACTGTCAGCGAAATAAACAGAAGCAGTCCACTGAAAATCATGAGGAAAAAACTTACTTTCCTGACATTCTCATTTAAAAGGTGGAGAAATGATTCCTGAAAATACACCTCCTCAACAAGCGGGTATTCAAGAATATATTTTTCAATACTCAAAACACTGTCGGGGTGAGTATAATCAGCAAAAAGAAAAATATCAATTGAAGGCAGCAGAGGATTATAACCCATAAACGATAAAAAATCCTCCCCCAGATCTTCTTTCAGGTTTACAGCTGCCTGCTCTTTTGAGATATATTCTGTATTCTTCACATAATGTTTCGCAGCAAGATCCTTTTGCAGCATTATTATATCAGCCTCCTTTGAATTTTCCTTCAGCATTACAGACAGACTAAGACTCTCCTTAAAATAATCAGATAACTCCCTGGCATTTATTATAACAAGGCCCAGCAGTCCCAATAAGAAAAGCACCAGAGATATGCTTACTATCTGGGTGATGTAAGAACTTCTTAATCTTCCTTTGGGGATCCTCTTTGAATAGCGTGCCAAATCTCAAAATTTGACATCAAAAATACATAACAATTGTCAAATAACCATACTTCCTTCTAATCCAGAATAGTTACCCAGCCAAATGTATCCGGCTCATCTCCTGTTTGAATACCAACGAGTATATTGTATAGTTTCATTTGCACAGTACCAGGTTCACCTTCCTTACCAAATTTATATATTTTATTTGTGTCAGGGTCTATGATCTTACCTATCGGACTTATTACAGCAGCCGTGCCACAGGCTCCGGCTTCATCAAATTCATTTAACTCCTCAAGTGGAACCGGTCGCCTTTCGGTCTTCATCCCCAGGGATCCGGCAATTTCAATAAGACTCTTATTTGTTATTGATGGCAGGATTGAATCTGATTCAGGTGTTATATAGGTATTCCCTTTTATTCCAAAGAAATTTGCAGGGCCGCATTCATCAATATATTTTTTCTCCTTAGCATCCAGGAAAACGATATTAGCATAACCTTCATCCCTGGCCTCTATTATAGCTTTTAAACTGGCTGCATAATTACCACCAACCTTATATTTTCCCGTTCCCATAGGAGCTGCCCGGTCATACTTCCTGCTTATTAGCATATTTACAGGTTTAATTCCTCCCTTAAAATATGAACCAACAGGTGTTACAAACACAGCAAAAGTAAACTCCCTGGCAGGGTTTACACCTACCATGGCTCCATCGCCAAAAAGAAGTGGCCGAATATAAAGAGAGGCACCCGAACCATAGGGAGGAACAAATTTCTCATTCAACTTAACTGCTTTGAAAACCGCTTCCTTAAACAGCTCCTCAGGAACCTTTGCCATCAGAACTCCTTCAGCAGAATTCATAAGCCTCCGGGCATTTTCTTCCCATCTGAACAGCCTTATTTTACCATCTTTTCCTCTGTAGGCCTTTAAACCTTCAAAAGCTTCCTGACCGTAATGAAGTCCGGTTGCTGCAATATGTACATTAAGATATTCAGATGACGAAACCTCTATATCTCCCCATTTACCATCGGAATAATGACACCTGATATTATAATCGGTTTTTATATAACCAAATGATAAACTGGTCCAATCTATATCATTCATGTGTTTATAATTTATTTTCAATGGTCACATTTAATCTATTTTAAAAAACGGATACCGGATCGTGTTAACTAATCTCCAAGATACCTCTCTATAGTTGAAACAAGCATCCCTATTGCAACCTCATTTTCTCCTCCTCGCGGGATAATAATGTCGGCATACCTCTTGGTAGGTTCAATAAACTGCATATGAGAAGGTTTTACCGTATCATAATACCTTTCAATAACATGTTCAATATCACGATCTCTTTCAGCTATATCCCTCTGTATTACCCTTATCAGCCTGTCATCGGGGTCAGCATCCACATAAGCTTTTATATGCATCATATCCCTAATCGATTTATCGGCCAGGATAAGTATTCCTTCAACAATAACAACCCCGGCTGGTTCAATATGTATCGTCTCTTCGGAACGCAGACATGTTATATATGAATATTGCGGCATCTTAACCGACTCCCCCCGTGAGAGGGCCTGAAGATGATCTACAAGCAATTCAAACTCAAGAGAATCGGGGTGATCAAAATTTATCCTTTGCCTCTCCTCCAAAGAGAGATGTCTGTTATCCTTATAGTATGCATCCTGTGGAAGAACAATTACATTCCTGCTGTTTAGTGCATCCTTAATTTTTCTCACTACCGTTGTTTTTCCCGAACCTGTACCGCCTGCAATTCCTACTATCAACATAAATTTTACTAATTTTGTCACATATTATAATCAAAATTAACATTTTCTTGCGATGATCAAACATATTATCATTAATGCAATGATTGATTGCGTTTATTAATTTATTAAAACATGACAGGACTATATCCCTTAAAATTTGCTCCGCTCTTAAAAGAGAGAGTTTGGGGAGGTAACACTCTTAATAGAAAGTACAATAAAGGAGCCGATACAGAGAAAAAGATTGGTGAAAGCTGGGAATTGTCAGCTGTTCAGGAAGATATCTCCGTAGCTCTCAATGGGTTCCTTGAAGGAAATACACTGGAAGATCTTATTGAGGTATATATGGGAGATCTGGTAGGAGAACAGATTTATGAAAAATTCGGCCATGAATTTCCCTTGCTGATCAAACTGATAGATGCACGTGATGTTTTATCTATACAGGTACATCCGGATGATAAGATTGCCGGAGAAAGACATAACGCCTATGGTAAAACCGAGATGTGGTACGTTCTTGAAGCGGAGGAGGGAGCGAAACTGTTCAGCGGGTTCAGGAATCCCACAACAAAAGAAGAATATCTCGATCATCTTGAAAAAGGAACACTTTCATGTCTGCTTAACGAAGAGAAGCCAGTTAAAGGAGATGTTTTCTTTATACCGGCAGGTCGTGTTCATGCAATCGGAGGAGGATTGGTCCTTGCAGAAATTCAACAAACGTCTGATATTACATACAGAATATACGACTGGGGAAGAACCGGGCTTGATGGTAAACCCAGGGAATTGCATACTGATCTGGCTGTTGATGTTATCGATTATTCAGCCCCTGGTAATTACAAAACTGTAGTCGCCCCGGAGCAGAACAAACCAACCAGCCTGGCTTTATGTAAATATTTTACAACAAATATTATTAATTTTAACAAAGCAATAACCAGAGATTACAATCTGACCGACAGCTTTGTAATTTATATATGCACAGAAGGATCTTATGACCTGGAGTGGGATGAGGAGAAGATGCATATTGAAAAAGGAGAAACGATCCTAATCCCTGCAATAATGAATGAAGTAAAAATCACTTCAGATGGGGCAACCATTCTGGAAGTATATATTAACCCGGAACACAAGGACAATGAATAAAATTGGAAAATGTATCCCAGCCGTAGTTATTCTTTTGCTTTTCGCAATAGCTGCCTGCAAAACACAGGTTAAGGATGCCGATAGCACAACCTCAGGCAAGCAATCACCTGATAACTTCACAGGAATTAAAAAATTTTATGAAGGTGAGAAGCTTACAAAAGAGATCACATATAAAAACGGAATAAAAGAGGGACTGTGTAATAATTATTACGATGACGGCCGTCTGAAGCGCACTATCTGGTACAGCAATAATATCAGGGAGGACACTGCAAAATGGTTCTACCCGGAAGGAAAAGTTTACAGGGCAACTCCATACAAGAGAGATAAAATTCACGGGATACGAATCAAATATTATAAGAATGGAAGAAAACAGGCCGAAATACCATATAAACATGGTCTGAGAATACCCGGACTAAAAGAGTATTATGAAAATGGCAGAGAGGTTGGAAATATCCCTTCAATCACACATGAAATTTCAGAACAATATTACAAACGTGATGGTGTGCTGAAAGTGTTTTTAAAATTATCTAACGAATCAAAAAATGTTAATTATTATCAGGGGGCACTAATTGATGACACCTATGATCCTTCAAAATGCAAAGATGTTACTGCCTCTACCGGGATGGGGTATATCGAACTTGAAAGGGATGCTTTAGCAGGTAAGGGTTACGTTGATGTTATAGCAGTCTATACAACAAGATTCAGGAACAAGGAAATTATAACAAAAAGAATTAAATTACCATATTCTGACCTTAAATAAAGATGTTTACAACTATTATTGCCGGAATTAATAAAACCAGCCTGTCAGTTGTAGGTAAAGCAGATACAGCACTTCATTACGGTTCGGGCCTGTTGGATGTTTATGCCACACCGGCGATGATATCTTTTATGGAAAAAACTGCCATGGAGTCTGTGCAGGAACATCTTCCAGCCGGATATGGCACAGTTGGCATTTCAATAAATATTAAACATCTGAAAGCATCACCAGTCGGATGCAAGATCAAATGCACCACGAAACTTGCATCGGTTGATGATATGCAATTGACATTTGAGGTTAATGTTTATGGTAACGATACCCTGATTGGCACAGGAACCCATATTAGATACATAATTAACGAGGAAAAATTTCTCAAAAAAATTCTGGAATAAAATGATTATAAAAAATGCTGAATTTATTAAAAGTAGTACCACTCTATCTCAATGCCCGGCACCTGACAAACCAGAATATGCTTTCCTCGGCAGGTCCAATGTAGGAAAATCATCCCTTATTAATATGTTAGCCAAACGCTCTAAACTGGCCAAGGTCTCGGGCACCCCGGGAAAAACACAGATCATCAATCACTTTTTGATTAATGATGAATGGTATCTTACCGACCTTCCCGGTTATGGATATGCAAAAGTATCTAAAAAGATGCGCCATGAATGGGAAATAATGATAGAAAAATATGTTCTGGGCAGGGAAAACCTTATGTGCCTGTTCCTTCTGATTGACAGCCGTCATAACCCTATTGAGTCTGACATTGAATTTATCAACTTTCTGGGGATCAATCATGTCCCGCTTGTTCGGGTATTTACTAAAGCTGACAAACAAAAGACAGATGCACTGACTCAGGTAATAAAGGCACACGAAAACAGGCTGCACGAGACATGGGAAAGTCTGCCTCCTGCTTTTATTACATCAGCCATTACAGGTGCCGGCAGGGAGGAGTTGCTTAAATATATTGAAAGTACTCTTTCAGATTTTGAAAATCCTTAAAAAAGATTTGATTTTTATAGTTTTACACAATACTTTTACACTGACCTGAAACTTAACCTGAAACCTAAAACTCAACTCCAAAAATGAATGGCAAATCACCCTTGAAAATCTTTTCTTGCAGAGCATCCCGTTATATGGCCAAAAATATAGCTAATCATCTGGGTGTTAAGCTCGGCGAAAGCAGCGTAACTGAGTTCAGTGACGGAGAGTTTCAACCCCGTTTCAATGAATCTGTTCGTGGCTGTACTATTTTTATTGTTCAATCAACATTTCCACCTGCCGAGAACCTTTTTGAATTGCTGCTGATGATTGATGCTGCAAAAAGAGCTTCGGCCTATAAGGTAATCGCGGTTATCCCCTATTTCGGATTTGCACGTCAGGACAGAAAAGACAAACCCAGAGTATCCATTGGGGCAAGAATGGTAGCCGATCTGCTTGAATCTGCAGGTGTCGACAGGGTTATGACTCTTGACCTTCATGCCGATCAGATACAGGGTTTCTTTAGCATACCTGTTGATCACCTATATGCTTCATCACTTTTCTCAGAGAGAATAAAGGAGTTGAAACTGGAGAACCTTTCCATCTCAGCTCCCGACATGGGAGGATCAAAAAGAGCCAATGCATATTCAAGACACCTGCAATCTGAATTAGTCTTAAGCTATAAATTGCGTAAGAAACCAAATGTTGTAGAAGAAATATCAATTATCGGGGATGTTGAAAACCGCGATATTGTTATTATTGATGATATGGTGGATACTGCCGGCACTCTTACATTTGCCGCACAAATGATGAAAAACAGAGGGGCCAGAAGCATTTATGCATTTATAACACACCCCGTTATGTCAGGACCGGCATACGAAAGAATAGAAAACTCACCTGTCGAAAAACTTATTGTCACTGACTCAATACCCACTCTAAAAACCTCTCCAAAAATTGAAGTTATCTCGGTATCTAAACTATTTGCCGATACAATTGATTCTGTTTACCATAACGAATCTATTAGTATGGGCTTTGTTTTTTAGCCGGATAATCGTATATTCGCAGGCCAAAAAATAAACTATTATCAAACGTGTGATGGGAGGTCAAAAAATGGCTTTGACCTTAAGTAGCACAACAAAAAGAGACAAATGAAAACTATTCAAGTAAAGGCTCATCTCAGGACTGAGACGGGTAAAAAAGATTCTAAAAAATTAAGAAAAGAGAATAACGTACCCTGTGTAATGTACGGAGGGGAAGAGATAGTGCATTTCTACGCTCACGAAAACACTTTTAAAGACATTATTTATACACCTAATATCTATATTATCGATCTTGATATCGATGGTAAAGTTTATAAGGCAATTCTACAGGAACTTCAATTCCATCCTGTTACTGATAAAGTTACACATATCGATTTTGTACAGGTTTTTGAAGATAAGCCTGTTGTAATGTCGATTCCAATCAATGTTGTTGGCGATTCAGTTGGAGTTGAGGCCGGTGGTAAAACAAGACTTAAAAGAAGAACCCTTAAAGTTAAAGGCTCATTTATAGATCTTCCTGACACTCTCGATATCGATATTACCGACCTGGCTATCGGGATGTCTATGAAGGTACACCAGCTATCCTACGACAACCTTGAACTTCTTGATCCGCCCAGAGCAATGGTTATAGCAGTTATATCCTCACGCCTGGCTGTTATGGATCTTGATGTCGAGGAAGAAGAAGTTGAAGGAGAAGAAGGAGAAGGAGAAGAAGGAGAAGGAGAAGGAGAAGAAGCTGTTGAAGGTGCTGAAAGTACTGAGACTCCCACTGAAGGAGATAGAAAAACTAAAAAGTAAATTCTGTAATCCATAATTCCTAAAATCAGTTGGTTTGAAGTATCTGATAACAGGACTGGGTAATATAGGAGACGAATATTTAAATACACGTCATAACGTTGGATTTTCAATATTGGATGTATGGGCTAATGCATCCAATATTGCTTTTACAGACCGCCGGTATGGTTTTGTAGCCAAAGTAAAAGATCGTGGCAGAACATATATTCTGCTTAAACCATCAACTTATGTAAACAGAAGTGGTAATGCGGTAAATTACTGGCTTAAAAAAGAAAAAATAGATCAGGTAAACCTGTTGGTGGTAACAGACGATATATCACTACCCCTTGGGAGTATCCGGCTCAGGCAAAAGGGAGGCGATGGCGGACACAATGGCCTGGCTCATATTAATAGTGTTCTGGGGAGTGGGAACTATGCACGTCTGAGGTTCGGCATAGGAGATAATTTTACAAGAGGTCACCAGGTCGACCATGTACTTGGAAGATGGACCAATGAAGAATTAAAACTTCTGGCAGCACGAACCAGCCTCGCTATCGAAATGATAAAATCTTTCGGATTTGTCGGACCCGAACTGACAATGACACGCTTTAATAAGCATGGCCGGATTACTGATAATGAAGATGAGTGAAAACAGAGAAGTACGGATAGATAAGTATCTCTGGTCTGTGCGGCTATTTAAAACAAGAAGTGCAGCTACATATGCCTGTAAAAAAGGAAAGGTTTTCATAAATAATATTGCGGTTAAACCCTCACGACCTGTTGTAACAGGTGATACTATTATTCTGAAAAAACTTCCGGTGACTTACTCATACAAGGTAATAGCGTTCCCGCCCTCAAGAATTTCAGCAAAACTGGTGCCGGATTTTATTGAGGACCTTACACCTGAAGAAGAAAAAATTAAACTTAAGATAAATAGTGGTCCCAACTACAGTTACAGGCCGAGAGGCACAGGAAGGCCTACAAAAAGGGAACGACGTGACATTGACAGGCTTAAAAAAGACAGTTTCTGAACAGTCATTCAGTTCTATAACAGGATTGCCCCGTTATTTTTTCATTATATTGGGCGATCATAATTTTTTGGTGGAAATTAACACAATTCAGGTATGGGGAAGCACAATATTGAGAAATTCTCTCTGACGTACAGCATTCTAAAAGGAATGGCAACATTCTGGCACAACTGGATCTATTACAGGAAAGTTATTGTTATCGGCAGAGATAATATTAACCTGGATGACCATAATATATTTGCTATTAACCACCAGAATGCCTTAATGGATGCGATTGCCATGATCTGTACATCAAAAGGACAACCAATATTTTTAACCAGGGCTACTGCATTTAAGAACAAGTTTATCGCCAGAATCCTCTACATCATGAAGATGATACCTATATTCAGGATAAGAGACGGATATAGCTCCCTGAAACAAAATGATGAGATCTTTAACAAAACAATTGATATAATTATAAACAAGAACGGCCTGGGAATTCTTCCCGAGGGAAATCATGCAGGGTATAGAAGGTTAAGAGACCTTAAAAAAGGTATATGCAGGATTGCTTTTCAGACAGAAGAATTTAAGGATTTTAAACTCGGAATAAAGATAATTCCTGTTGGCCTTGAATATTCTCACTACTGGAAATTCCGGCAAGTTTTAACAGTAGTATATGGAAAACCCTTCGGATTCACCGAGTTACATGACCTTTACAGAGAGAAACCCCAGGCAGCCCTTAACAGGCTAAGAGATAAGATCTCCGAACAGATCAAAGATGTGATGATCCATATTGATAGTGAGGAGGATTACGAAGCTATTAACGAACTAAGGGAAATTGTTAACGGCAGGTACTGTGGAGACAGAATCAATCCAAAGATATGGAGAGACAAGGAACTTGTTTCCAAACTCGAAAAGTGTAAAAAGGATAATACTGAACTCTACAGGGATATTTGCGATAAATCTCTTAAAATAAAGCATATTGCTGAAAATCTGAATCTTGGCTACTATCACATGAACAGAACAAAGCCAACTCTGCTATGGCATATGATCGCAACCTTTGGATTAATAGTCCTCTCTCCAATTGCCCTGTTAGGATTTATTATCAATATATTCTTTTACAGAATCCCGAATCTTGCCCTTAAAAGCATAAAAGATGTTCAGTTTTTATCTTCTATACGATTTGCTGTGTCCCTTGTTCTGGGGATCATAATTATACCTGTTTATGCCGTCCTTGCATTTATCTTTATCCCTTCCTGGTGGTTAGCACTGCTTGCATTATTGCTAATACTTCCTTCAGGATTGCTCGCATGGAATTATTTTCTAATATGGAAAAAACTGAGGGAAGCCGTGCGGGTAAGAAAATACTTTAACAGAAAAAATCCGGAATTCAGGATTATGCTAAATTTATATAAGGAGCTGTTAAAAAATATAACAAGTCTCTGACAATGAACCAGTTTGAGAATAAGGTTGTATGGATCACCGGTGCATCATCAGGTATTGGCGAAGCTCTGCTGTACCAGATCGTCGGGATGGGTGCAACTGTTATTGCATCATCGAACCGTGAAGATGATCTGAAAAGAGTAATTGATAAATGTGGAGAGAAAAGGGTAAATATTCATCCGGTAATATTTGACCTGGCCAATACATCATCTATTACATCACTGGTCGGGAAGCAGATTAAGAAACATGGAAGGATCGATTATGTTATTAATCTCGGAGGCATCAGTCAGCGTGCAACTATCGAAGAGACACCAATCTGGCTCGACCGTAAAATAATGGAGATTAATTATTTCGGCACAATAGCTCTTAGTAAAGCTGTTCTCCCATTTATGATAAAACAGGGATCAGGACATATCGTTGCAACAAGTAGTATATCCGGGAGATTCGGTTTCCCCCTGAGGTCTGCCTATTCTGCCTCCAAGCAGGCAATTCATGGATTTATCGAAACCTTACATCTTGAAAACAATAAATACAATGTCAGGGGTTCGGTAATTATACCCGGCAGGGTACAGACAAACATTTCAAAAAGCGCACTACTGGCTGATGGGTCAGAACATGGTAAAATGGACGCCGGCCAGGAGAAAGGCATTACCCCGAAAACAGCTGCAAAAACTATTATCAGGGGAATAAGGAAAAACAAACGAGAGATACTTGTTGGACGCAGCGAGCTTATTATGTTGTATATCAGGAGGTATTTCCCGGGAATTTTCTTTAATATTGCAAGTAAAATTGAGACACATTGATTTGTGGTGCAAATGAAGACATAAATAACAGAAGGTTATGAGAAGTTATGTAATAAGTGGGATCCAGCAAATGGGTGTTGGCGTAAAGAATCTGCATGAAGCCTGGGAGTGGTACAGAAGATTTTTCGGAATGGATGTGCCGATTTTCGAGGAAGAAGCAGTTGCAAAACTTATGCTGCAATATACAGGAGGCAGGCCAAGAACCAGACAGGCAGTCCTGGCAATGAACCTGCAGAGTGGGGGTGGATTTGAAATATGGCAATATAAAGGAAGAGAACCTAAAGACCCAGGCAAACAAATACTTGCCGGTGACCTTGGTATCTATGCCTGCAAGATGAAGGTAAAAAATCTGGAGGATGCACTTAACCATTTTAAAAGACTTGATGCACCAATATTAGGCGAATCGGTTGAAGACCCTTTTGGGAAAAAGACATTCTTTATAAAAGACCCTTACAATAATATTTTCCAGTTTGTCGAAGCGAATGACTGGTTTCTTAATGAAAAAAAGGTAAATGGCGGTTCATATGGAGCTATCATTGGAGTAAGTGATATTGATAAGTCTCTTGAAGTTTATTCGGGCATTCTTGGGTACGATAAAATAATTTATGATAAGACAGGTAATTTTGATGATCTCAAATTTCTTCCTGGCGGCGACAGAACATTCAGGCGCATCCTTCTAAGCCGGGATAAGCCCTTTATTGGTGCCTTCAGCAGAATGTTAGGCAACAGCATAATAGAATTGATTAGCGTTAAGGGACACACGCCCGAAATGATATATAAAGACAGGTTCTGGGGTGACCCTGGGTTTATTCACCTTTGCTACGACATTCATGGTATGGACCAGTTAAAAAATCATTGTCACGACAAAGGATTTGCTTTTACCGTAGATAGTAAAGCCAGCCATGATGATAATGGGTTTGACATGGGCGAGGCCGCAGGTCATTTTGCATATATTGAGGATCCCGACGGAACACTTATTGAATTTGTCGAAACACTTAAGATCCCAATTATTAAGAAGCTGGGGTGGTATCTTGATTTGAGAAAAAGACATCCTGAAAAGCGTCTGCCTTCATGGATACTTAAAACACTCAGGTTCTCAAGGATAAAAGACAAAAAGAGAAAATTGTAACAAAAAGGGTGTGTGCTATATTAAATTGATTCACTGGAGAGTCGTTCAACTTCAGCCAGGACACGCATAACATTTCCTCCCCATATTTTTTCGAGATCAGCTTTTGTATACCCTCTCCTAAGCATTTCAATAGTCAGGTTTTTCATTTGTGATGCATCCATAACATTTTCTATTCCTCCACCACCATCAAAGTCGGTACCAATACCTACGTAGTCAATTCCTGCAAGTTGTATAACATGATCTATATGATCAACTGCATCATTGACTGTAGCATATTTAAAGTACCTTTTCATTACTGTATAATAATCCTTCCTGGCCTTTGCCATCTCCTCGTCACTTAATCCTTCAAAATTATTGTACTTTTCACGTATCTCCTGGAGTTTCCGGTCGAGTTCAGGATTTGGTTCCGGTTGTCTAAGGTAATTACTCAGGATACATACCTGGATTACTCCACCATTCTTTTTCAATGCGAGGATCATATCATCATCAAGGTTTCTCGGGCTCTCACATATTGCACGACAAGAAGAGTGTGATGCAATAACAGGTACTTTCGTAACCTTAAGAACATCGTAAAAAGCCTCATCAGAAATATGTGAAACATCAACTATTATTCCCAAACGATTCATCTCCTTAACAACTTCAACGCCAAAATCAGACAGGCCGTTAAATTCAGGACCACCAGGGTCAGTCGAAGAATCACATATATCGTTATTTCTTGAATGTGAAAGAGTTATGTACCTTATTCCAAGATCATAGTATTGTTTTATCCTTGTTAGATCATCCCCTATAGGATAACCATTTTCCATACCAATAAATGCAACGCTCTTACCTGACTTGCTTATCCTGTACGCATCATCAACCGAATAGGCCAGTTCAGCCTGATCAGAATTCTTTTCAACATTTTTATGAATTGCATCGATTATCGTTAATGCTGATTCATGGGCCTTGTTATTGGATTCAGAATTACGTGGACCCTGTCCTATAAAGACAGCAAAAAATTCAGCATCCAACCCTCCCTCCTTCATCCTGGGAAAATCTACGCATCCATTATCATTTCTCACTCCCAGGTCGAAATCAGAGCGGATTAAACGCATCGGGGTATCACAATGGGTATCTACTGTAAGTATTGAGTTATGAATACGATCAGCCTTTGCAACTAACTTAGCTTCTTCATCACCACATGAAGTAACCGTAAAAAACAGTCCGGCAATGAATAGAGTTGAAATAAATCTCTTCATAATGATTTTATTAGACGAAGCTAAATTAATTAAAATGAAAGTCTGTTAATCTGAAATCGATATTTTATAAAACAGGTTTTGAAAAAAAGAAGCCCCGACGTAAAAGTCGGGGCAGCCATGAAAAGAATGAAAAAATTGCTTTTGGACAGTTAAAGCATCTTTTAAGCCTACAGCTTAATAATTTTATAAACGTTTAGTTTTATACCATTCTGAATTCTAAGAAAATATGTTCCGGCAGGATATGCCTGCATATTGATCTGTTTAATAAGCACGCCTGAAGGGACCTCTTCAATAAGAACTATGCTTCCATCAGGAGCAGCCAGTTGCATCAGTGTCTCCCCCTCCAGAGGCAGAACAAATTTAATATTAAGAATCTCACTGGTTGGATTCGGGTAGATAGTAACCGCTACTCCCAAATCCGGATTTTCCTCAATTGCAGTAACTTCAAGCTTTGATTGCTGAAAGCCCTGTGTAAGTATCAGATCTCCACCGCTCGATTCAACCGTGCTTATCACAAGTTCACCAAGTGTCCAGCTTAATGAAATGTCGCCAGATACATCATACCCGCCCGCACTGGAAATAACTTGTTGCTTTATTTCCTGACCCGAGACAGAAGCTATAAAGAAGATAGCAAGAACAGATGTTAGTATTAATTTCATATTTTATAAATATTATCAGATTCTGATATGTTAAAAGTAAAAAGAAATGAGATGAAAAACAATTATTGTTATCTATTTTTAATGAACATACTAAAATGTTACACTAACATCCCGATTTCATAGATAAAAATTTATAATCTGCTACTTTTGTTCCCATTATGGGCAAAAAGGCTAAAATTCTAAACTGGAGCATCCTGCTTTTCCTGGCTTTGATCTGGGGAACCTCATTTATACTAATCAAGAAAGGCCTCGAATCATTCAGTTCAATTCAGATAGCATCACTAAGAATTTTTATCTCATTTCTCTTCCTGCTTCCTGTTGCATTAAGAAATATCAGGAAAATATCAAGGGAGAATATAACAAGCCTGATTATTATTGGGGTTATCGGAAGTGCAATCCCCGCATTTCTATACCCTATGGCCCAGACCAAAATAGATAGCTCTGTTGCAGGGATGTTAAATTCACTTACGCCTGTTTTTACTTTTTTAATTGGCATTTTGCTTTATAGCAGAAAAATAAAATGGAGGCAGATTGTTGGCATTTTAATAGGGTTGGCAGGTACTGTTGGTTTACTCTATAAAGGTTCATTCACATTTAATTCTGCGGGGCTGCTTGTTGTTCTTGCGACACTTTTCTATGGCATAAGTACAAACCAGATTACAAGAATCAAAGGAATTAATGGAATTGTAATAACTTCCCTTGCTTTTATAATAATAGGCCCTGTGGCAGGTGTCAACCTGCTTTTGTCAGACTTCTCCCCTGCCCTTGAAACAGAGAACTTCCTCAGGAACCTTGGGTTTATTGCCATACTTTCAATACTTAGTACAGGTATTGCAGTTGGCTTGTTTAATGTGCTGATACTTAGAACTTCTCCCCTATTTGCAACATCAGTTACATATCTGGTTCCAATAATAGCAGCAATATGGGGCATAGCTGATGGTGAAATAATTACTCCTTTCATGATAATTTCAGTTATTTTTATACTGGCAGGGGTATACTTTACCAATATAAAAATAAATGGAATTATTAAAAAGAGGCTCAAAAGAGAATAGCATTCGTATAGCGCAATCCTTAACAGGAGGAGTACTTCTGTCTCTTGCCTGGTGGGAATATTCAACAGGAATAATAATGTTTTTTGCCCTGGTCCCGTTTATCGCGATTTTTCATTCTCAAAAACAGAATCGTTCGGGCAAGAGTTCCGTTTTCATCTATGTACTGCCAGGTTTCCTCCTGTTTAATATATTCACCTTCTCCTGGCTAACAAAAGCCTCCATTGCCGGAGGATCACTTACAATATTAACACACTCATTCCTTATGTCGATGGTCTTCTGGCTGGCTCACCAGGTACACAGAAGGAGTAATAATTTCACCGGATACCTGAGCCTTATTGTTTTTTGGCTAACCTATGAACATCTGTGTCTTAATCTGAATATTATTTCTCCCTGGTTAAATATCGGAAATGTTTTCGGCAAAGAACCTGCCCTTATTCAGTGGTATGAATATACCGGTTCAGGAGGTGGAAGCTTATGGGTTTTACTGGTAAGTATACTTATGTATGCATCATACAGGTATTACCGGTCAGAAAGGAAGATCATTTCAGGTTATCTAACGGCTGCTTTTCTGATTTTTATTATACCTGTCACATATTCGGTAATCAGGTATCACACCTACAGGGAAGAAGGTGAAGAGTGCAGTGTAATAATTGTCCAGCCAAATATTGATCCCTATAATGAAAAATTTGGCAAACAAGGATTTACAAGCCAGCTAACTAAAATGTTCGAACAGGCCAATTCGTTCAGCACCAATAATTATAACTGGCTAATATTGCCTGAAACAGTTGTTGATGATCCCTTTTTTGAAGCAAATGCCAGAACTAACAGATATATTGCACTGGCAGACTCCTTTGTTTCAAAGAATATTAAGACTAATCTTGTTTTGGGAATGACCACCATAGATACATTTTCTAACAAAGAAGAAAAAGAAGAAAATTCAGTAATAGAAATAGATGGAACAAGTCTTAAATATGAAATATATAACTCTGCTATTTTCATTGCTGCCGGACAAAAACCACAGTTTTATCACAAATCAAAACTGGTGCCGGGCATAGAGAGAAAAGTTAATATACTTCCTGCACCCCTTGAGAAAATTATTATCTCGAACCTGGGTGGAACCGTGTCGGGCTATGGCACACAAACTGATAGAAGTGTATTTAATCACTCGGAAGGTGGAAGCATTGCCGGGTCAGCAATATGCTATGAATCGGCTTATGGTGAGTTTACAACCGGCTATATAAATAACGGCGCAAATATTATATTCATTATTACCAACGATGGCTGGTGGGATAATACCGCCGGATATAAACAGCACCTTTGGTTTGCTTCACTAAGGGCTATAGAAAACCGGACTCCTGTAGCAAGAAGTGCAAACACAGGCATATCATGTCTTATCGACCAGAGGGGGCACATTATCAAGAAAAGTACATGGTGGAGAAAAGAAGTAATTACAGGAAACCTGGTGCTTCGCAACAAACTTACCTTCTATGCAAGATATGGCGATATGATTTATAAGTATTCAGATATCCTGAGTGTTATCACTCTGATTCTGATCTTTATCGCCCGACCGCTGAGAAAACTCAGAGTAAATAGCATCTTATAATTCATGAATGCAACTTTAGCTAAAAGAGGTTGTCATTATAACTGAGAACAGATTACCGGTGACCAAGAAGAAAAATAGCATCAACAAATCTCTGATTGAGGAGTGTAAAAATGGAGACAGTAAAGCACAATTTACACTTTATAGCATGTATTCAAGAGCCATGTTCAACCTTGCTTACAGGATAGTTAACAGCAGGGAGGACGCAGAAGATATGCTACAGGAATCTTTTACAGATGCTTTCAAAAATTTAGGGTCATTCCGTTTCGATTCCACCTTTGGGGCATGGCTTAAAAAGATTGTTATAAACAAATGTATAAACCAGGTAAAAAAAAGAAAGGGAAAAATTATTACAAATATTATTCCGGAGAGAGATCACAATAAAGAAACCAGCAAATTGGATATACATAATGACATCAAAAAAGTAGTAGAGGGAATCGGCAAATTACCGGATGGATACAGGTTGGTTTTTACACTATACCTTCTTGAGGGATACGACCACAAAGAAATATCATCAATTCTGGACATAACTGAATCGACTTCGAAGACACAATACCTTAGGGCAAAAACAAGGTTAAGACAAATTTTAACAGAGGAGAAAATATCATGGATAAATTAGAAAAGTTTATCAGAGACAGGAGAGATGAACTCGATATTTATGAGCCATCTGCCAATGTGTGGAGCAATGTTAAAAAGATACCCTGTGAAAAGGTTTATCATCTGAAAAATGTAGTTGCAAGAGCGGCCATGATTATTATACTTGTATCATCATCCCTTGTTCTGATCATTCTCTCTGCAAGTTACATTTATAACAAAAGTTATAACCCGATATATTCGGAAACAGGTTCAGGGACAGGTCTGACCGAAACCGAGCAATATTATAACATCAGAATGGAGATCCTGATGGAAAAAGCAAAACCCCTTCTTACTGCTAATCCTGCGCTTGAAGAAGATCTTTTAACAGATATTGCCAATATCGACAGTATCTGCCTGGAAATAAAAACCGATCTTAAGGATAATGTAAGCAACCAGGAGGTTATTGAGGCACTGATGCTCAACTACAGAATTAAGGTATCTATTCTGGAGGATATGTTAAAAATGCTTGAAGAGAATAATTATAACAGTGAACCAAATCAGAATCATGAAATATTATAGTTGGTTATTATATATTTTGATCCTTCTTCCCGGGACAGTCCCGACAACTGTAGCACAGTCGGTTACAGAATCGCGGACATATCAAAAGAGCTTCTCAGTAAGGCCGGAGATGAGTCTGGATGTTAAAAATAAGTATGGTATGGTTCATATCGCTAAATCAAATAACGATAGCCTTTATATAAAAATTGAAATCACAGCCACTGCTTCAAAATCATCCAGATTAAGAAAACTAATGGATGGTATCTCCTTTAACCTGAACTCAACAAACTACCTTATCATTGCTGAAACGAAGTTTAACAGAGGCAATATCAATCTTATCGAAGGAGTTAAGAATTTTACTAACAACCTGATATCTTCAGATTCTAAACTTGAGATTGATTATTACATTAACACCCCGTCATATATCAATATAAACATCGATAACAGGTACGGGGATATCTTTCTCGAATCTATTGATGCTGATCTAAATATCAGGCTGCTGAACGGATCTCTGAAAGGAGAAGATCTATGGGGCGAGAACAAATTTGACCTCAACTTCTGTAATGCATCATTCATATCATTAAAACGATCACAGATCACGCTTTCATACAGTGAACTGCAAATTGAGAGGGCTGATAATATCAATATATCAACCCGTTCATCAAAGGTTAATATTAAAGATTGTGAAACCCTGAAATGCAACTCAAGAAGAGACAAATTCTTTTTGACAGAGGTATCAAAAATTAATGGAACATCCTATTTCACTGATTTTAATATCGATATGGTAAGAGAGGATCTTAATCTCAACACCCGGTATGGAACTGTTAATGTAGAATGTATTCCTCCTACTTTTAATTTTATCTCTGTTGAATCAACATATACAGGTGTGTATATGAAATGTGACAGCGCTGCCTCATTTTATATGGATGCAAAACTAACCAATTGTCAGGTAACAGTACCTGAACATTGGGTGCTGGAAGAGAAGGCTCTGGACGAAGATAATAAGGATTATCTATATTTTGGCCATATTGGCACGGGTAAACCTGCCAGCCAGATAATATTGAAACTTACGCGAGGAAAATTAATTTTTGATCAAAAATAGGTTCCCGATCTGCAACTTTTGATTAATCAAAGTGTCATTATAGTAATTAATCAAACCCGGATCATTGAAAACGAAAATTTTTATACAGACAATATAACTATATCAAACTCTTGAAATGCCACTGACAAAAAAAATAAGATTATTTCTGGCTGCAATAATAATGCTAATTGGAAACCCTTTATCGGCACAGGTGGGAGAAAACCATATCGGACTCAGGGGAGGTATCCATAGCGGTGTTTATTATCAGAACCTGATTACTGCCGGTAATGCAGAAAAATCATTTTACGCACTGCTTTCAGCCAATAAAAACAGCGTAAGAATAACAGTTATGAAAATAACGTATGAAACCAGCCTGAGTGAAATAGCCGACAACCTGTTCTTTACCTGGGGATATGGTGGACATGTTGGTTTTATGGTAACTGACCATACATATTTTCTGGGCAAAAAATATCAGTTTGAATATGAAACGTTCCGGCCCGTAATTGGAATGGATGGGTGGGGCGGACTCGAATACAGGTTTATCGGTATTCCAATGGCCATAGGATTAAATATAAAACCATTCTTTGAGATTATGGTACCAGGGTTTTTAAACATTCAACCCGGTGATGTAGGTCTCTCATTTGCTTACCGGTTTTAGATATAACAATTTAAATATGATAAAATGAAACAAACCATTCTAATACTAATTATGCTTACATTCTCTTCTATTTTGGCCCTCGCTCAGGAAGAAGAGTTGACAAAGAAGGAGAAAAAACAGGATAAACAGTACAATACCGAGATGAAAACCCTGTTTGGAAAACACAGATCTAATGGAGGCTATGGTGCATTCTGGATGGGCTATTCAACAATTGATAATAAACATTCCCTTCAGTTTGGCGGAAGAGGATCATGGATTATTCAGCATTCATTTGCAATAGGATTCGGAGGATCAGGGTTTATTAATGAATATCATTACGATATTACTCTGGACAAGGATGTTTTTCTAACCGGAGGTTATGGAGGCATCTACCTCGAAGCAATATTATTTCCAAAACAGCCTGTACACCTTGCATTCCCGATACTTTTCGGAGCGGGAGGAATCTCCTTCGTTTCATATAACGATCCCGACTGGAATACCAATTTCGTTGAAGATTATGAAGCATTCCTTATTATTGAACCGGGAGTCGAAATTGAGCTGAACTTAACCAGGTTTATGCGGGTTGGTTTTGGAACAACTTACCGCTATCCAACCTCTTTTAATGCTGGCCAGGTATCCGGATCCGCTGATACAGAATCTCTCAGAGGATTTACATATAATATTACTTTTAAATTCGGTTGGTTCTGAACAAATCGCATTTAACCTGAATAAATCAGACTAATAAAAAAGGGCGGATCGATTTTTCATAGTCAATTAGCTTTATTGAAAAGTGCAACACCTTCATCCAGCCATTCGATATATTCCCTGATATTAAGGTTTAACTCCATAGGCTCGTTTAGCGCAATACCATCGTAACCGGTAATAACATAAAGGGGTTGTGAATTCGTACCAAACATTTCAATCTCACGATCGGCATTGATCTTACCTATAGTGTTTTTAACCTTGCCATCAACACTAGAAGTTATCCACTCATCCTCAGGGAGTTTAGTTCTGTCATCGGTATATAATGCAATTATAATAAAATTCTCATTCAGCCTTCTTAGCACATCAGTATCTGACCATACCTTTGCCTCCATCTCTTTACAATTGCTACATGCATGTCCTTTAAAATCGAGCAGTACAGGCAGACCTTTCTCCTTTGCACAGGCCATTCCCTGGTCATAATCGAAATAGCCTTTCAAACCATGGGGAAGATGCAGTTTATCACCATATTTGGGCTCAGCACAAAGGCTGGTGGTTCCTCCACCGGGTTGAAAAGCGGTAAGAGAAGGTGGTAAGAAAGATGATGATGAATTATTTGGAGATATGTCAAACATTGCACTCTCTTTTGAAGGGATCAACCCCGACAATCCTTTTAGAGGAGCGCCAAAAAGGCCAGGTATCAGGTAAACTACAAGTGAAAAGACAGCAATAATAAGAAGTAATCTGAAGACTCCGACAAAAGGCAGATCACTGTCGTGTGCAAATTTAATTTTACCCATAAGATATAATCCCAGCAGGAAGAAAATCACAATCCATACAGCCAGGTAAACATCACGGGTAATTATTCCAAGTCCGTACACCGAATCTATAGTCGAAATAAATTTCAAACTGAATGCAAGCATGATAAAACCTAACACAACTTTAATTGAGTTGAGCCATCCGCCTGATTTTGGCATCCTCTTCATTACGGATGGGAAGAGTGCAAAAATTGTAAAAGGTAAGGCAAATGCAAGTCCGAATCCAAACATTCCTATTGTTGGACGAAGTACATCACCACTGGCTGCTTCAACAAGCAGCACCCCTACGATCGGACCGGTACATGAGAATGAAACCAGTACTGTTGTCAGTCCGAGAAAAAAAGCAGCGAGAATACCCCCTTTATCAACTTTTGAATCTGCTTTGCTAATCCACTTATTGGGCAGAACTAACTCAAACGCGCCGAAAAACGAGGCCGCAAAAATTACAAATAGTGAAAAGAAGAGTACATTGGGAATCCAGTGGGTACTTAACGTATTAGCAAAGTTGGCCCCGGCGCTTGTTAGTGAAACAATAATTCCAAGGGATGAATACAGAAGTATAATCGACAATCCGAACACAAATGCTTTTGTAATGGATCTTCCTCTTGATTCATTGCCCTGTGAAAAAAATGCCACGGTCATTGGTATCATTGGAAATACACATGGTGTTAAAACACCTGCCAGACCGGCCAGTAATGAAAGAATAAAAAACTTAACTATTCCGCTGTCTTTATCAGCCACATCTGTCATATCGGATGTCTCCCGGGCTGTAGCCTCAGGCTCTCCTCCGGAAATATTGAATTCGAAGTCCACATCCTGTGGAGGTGAGCATCTTTCATCATCGCAGGCCATATAAGTTACAAACCCTGAAACTTTAAATGATGGTTCAATTGCCTTAACAGTCTGCCTGAATTCAACACTATTGCTAAAATATTTGATATCCATCTCAAACGCCTTGTCGAAAACCACTTCGCCATCGCCCGATTCTTTTGTCTCACCAACCATCTCATATCCATCGGTCGATGAAAAGGTAAACTGTGTTGGTATTGGCCCTCCGTCAGGAAGATCCATGGAATAAAGATGCGAATGCTCTTCAATAGTCGCTTTAAAGAGAAGATCATATTCACCATCTCCTGTTTTTTCATATGAAAAATTCCAGGATACAGGGTCATATATCTGGCCATTAGCAGATGTAATGGTTAAAATGAGAATTGTAAATAATATTATGTACTTCTTCATATGAACCATTTATTATGTTTTGTGCAAATTTATAAAAATATGATCTAATGTCATGTCAAACATACTATGTCGCAAACATTAAATTAACTCAACACTATCCTAACATAATTGGTTCAAATCCTTAGCGAAGATCTATCTCATCTCCATCAAAGTTGAAAAACCTGTGTTCGAGAAAATGATATGATGGGATTGACTGAATTTTTAGTGAGCACCCGAATTTTCTTCCCAGTTTCCTGTAAAGTGGATTAAATCCCTTAGTAAAGTAGGCAGCCATGTATGGATTTACCTTGAGTATTATTTTACGTGTTTTTACTTTGTCGAGGATAAACCGCAGATCATCCTCTATTGTATCGGTAAACAGTATAGTGGGACCAATAGTTCCAGTACCGTTACAGGTAGGACAATTCTCATCTGTTGATACATGCATTTCGGGCCTCACTCTCTGGCGGGTAATCTGCATCAGTCCGAATCTGGTTAGTGGCAGAATATTATGCTTTGTACGATCACTGCTCATAACCTCTTTCATCTTTTCAAAGAGAGCCTGCTTATTTTCATTGGAAGCCAAATCAATGAAATCAATGACAATAATACCTCCCATATCCCTTAACCGAAGCTGCCTGGCTATCTCCCTGGCTGCCTCTATATTTACGTCAAAGGCATTACTCTCCTGATCTTTATCGGATTTCGACCTGTTACCACTGTTTACATCTATTACATGCAATGCTTCTGTATGTTCTATAATCAGGTAAGATCCGTGTTTAAATGAGATAGTGCGGCCAAATAATGCTTTTACCTGCTTAGTAACCCCGAAATGATCAAATATTGGTATTTTACCATTATAAACCTTAACAATTTTTTCCTTTTCGGGAGCAATCTCCCGGATATATTGCTTAATATCATTGCCAACATCCTGGTTGTTAACGGTAATATTTGTAAAACTTACATTAAGTATATCCCTGAGAACAGTAGTAGTACGGTTTAATTCACCAATAAGAAGCCTTGGTTTAGTAATTTCTTTCCTGATACCATGAAATGCACTTTCAAACTTCTTCACCAGTCCCCGGAGTTCTGCATCGAGCGCTGCAACTTTTTTACCTTCTGCAACGGTTCTTACAATAACACCATAATTCTTTGGTTTGATACTTCGAAGAAGCATCTTTAGCCTGTGCTTCTCTTCTACACTCTCGATTTTAGAGGATATTGATATCTTATCCGAGAAGGGAAGCAAAACCAGGTTTCTTCCAGCAAGAGATATCTCTGACCCAAGCCTGGGTCCTTTTGTGGATATAGGCTCTTTTGTTACCTGAACAATAACGGTATGACCCGTGGTCAGAACATCTGTAATCTTTCCATCCTTGTCGATATCGTTCTCATTCTTAAACTTATAAACCGGAGGAATCCTCCCCTTTTTATTTACAGCAAGATTGTAATATCTGTGAAGTGTTCTGTACTGGGCGCCCAGATCATGGTAATGCAGAAAAGCATCCCTCTCATAGCCTACATTAACAAAAGCGGCATTCAACCCGGGCATAATTTTCTTAACCTTGCCCAGGTAGATGTCTCCAACTGCAAACTGTAGATTCTTTTTTTCTTTTTTCAGTTCAACAAGCTGCTTGTCTTCAAGCAATGCTATCTCAATATTGTCCTGACCAGAATCAATTATAATATCTTTACTGACCACTTACCAGATTTATCAATAAAACCTCAGTGTTGTATAATGAATTAAACCTAAAGATCAGAGAATCTTTAGGTTCATAAATAATTCTTAAAATGGCTGGAAATAATAGCTATTATTTCCTCTTTTTATGCCTATTCTTCCTAAGACGCTTCTTACGCTTATGCGTAGCCATCTTATGTCTCTTTCTCTTCTTTCCGCTTGGCATGAAGTTATATTACTTATTAGAGTCCTTAACCTGATTGATAAAAGTTTTTGAAGGTTTAAAAGCAGGAATAAAATGCTCGGGAATAATTATAGTTGTATTCTTGGAAATATTCCTTGCTGTTTTCTTTGCTCTCTTCTTAACAATAAAGCTGCCAAAGCCTCTTAGATATACATTTTTACCTGCTACCATTGATTCTTTGACTGCATCCATAAACTCTTCCACAGTTCTTTGAACTGTCACCTTTTCTATTCCTGTTTTTTTGGCAATCTCGTTAACGATGTCTGCTTTAGTCATTTTTAATGAATTTTAATTCAACAATTTATATAATTCTTAATCTTTTCAAATAACTCTGCAAATGTAAAATATTATTTCTTATAAACGAAACTCTTAAAACTATTTTTTATTTTTTTTGGTAGCTAAATTTCTGAATGAGAGCTATTCTGCTTCGGCCATACAAGTAAACCGGTATTATATCTGACCGCAGCTATAACCAATTGTCCTGATCGGGAAAGTCTTTATTATTCACAAGCCGGGTAGTGATGCTAACTTAATTTATGCTAACTTTGTCACCACTTATATAGGTAATTAAATAATACTATAATGGCTATAAATAAGGTTATTCTTGTGGGTAATGTTGGAAAAGATCCGGAAGTGCATTATATTGAATCAAATGTTGCAGTTGCACGTTTCCCTTTTGCAACAAGTGAAACTTACAGAAGCAAGGATGGTGAGAAAATTACAACTACTGAATGGCATAACATTGTTTTTTGGAGGGGGCTGGCGGAAGTTGTAGATAAGTTTGTTAAAAAAGGTTCTCAGTTATATATTGAGGGTAAAATTCGTACCAGATCATATGACGACAGGGAAGGAAATAAAAGATATATTACCGAAATAATTGGTGACAATATGCAACTACTCGGTAAAAAGAGCGACAATGTATCCCAGGGAGAGAGTAGTACCTACAGCCCTTCAAAAAGCACGACAAATGAGAAAGCCGGGCAAATCCCTGATGAACCGGTTACTCAGGGCACTGATGAGCCTGACGACCTCCCCTTCTAGTAATAATGAATAGTATATAAATGAAGTTAAAGGAGTTATTAATTCAACTTCAGGCTATCATGTTTTACGGTTCGTGGATCATTCTAACTGTTTTACTGGTAAATGGTTGCGGTGAAACTGTTGTTCCCAAGCCTAGAGGCCATTTCAGGATTGACTTTCCCGATAAGGAGTATATAAGATTCGACTCAACGTGTCCATTTATTTTTGATTATCCTCTCTACGGCAAGATCGAACAAAACGAACCAGATGATCCTTCATGCTGGTTTAATATATGCTACAATGATTATTCAGGAAAACTGCACCTGAGTTATTATCAGGTTACAGATAATCTTGAAGCTCTTATTGAAGATGCTCATAAGCTTGCCTATAAACATACTGTTAAAGCTGATGCAATTGAAGAAAATCAGTGGATAAACAACCAGGAGAAAGTCTATGGACTGGTTTACAATATTAAAGGCAATGCTGCTTCATCTGTTCAGTTTTACCTGACTGACAGTGTTCGACACTACCTTAGGGGAGCACTATATTTCAACACTCAGCCTGATAAGGACTCACTGATACCTGTAATAGACTTTTTCAGGGAAGATGTAAAATATATGATTGAAACCTTCGAGTGGAAATATGAAATTGAAACAATTCACAACTGATGGCCTGTATAACTGAACACTATCTTAATGAGAATACGCTTCTTGGTGTCTGGAAGATTGAAGAAGATCTAAAAACGCTCCTTGAAATGGTTCAGTTTGGTCCGGAAGATAAAAAAAAGTTCAAAACTTTCCGAAGCACATCAAGGAAACTCGAATTCCTCAGTGTAAGAGCCCTTCTTGCAGAATTAAAAGGTCCGGAATCAAAGATAGTATATAACAAAAATAATAAACCCTTTATTAAGGATGGCTCTCACTTTATCAGTATAACCCATTCTAACAAACTTACTGCTATTATGCTTAGTACCCGTGAAAGGATAGGTATTGATCTCGAATATATGAGCTCCAACATATCTGCATTATCATTTAAATTTATCAACCGGAAGGAGAAGATCACCAAAGACAGAAATAATAAACGCTACCACCTTTATCTGCACTGGTGTGCCAAGGAAGCTCTTTACAAGATATGCGATAAGGAGGGAATAAGTATCAGGCGAGATATCACAATCTTCCCTTTTAAGTTAGAAGAATCGGGAGACATAAAGGGGAAGGTGCATTCTGAGAGAATAAATGAAATTTTTGATCTCCACTATACCAGGTATGATAACTATGCATTAGTCTGGACAAAAAAAGATTATGATGATAAATGCTTCAAAAAAAAGAAAAAGTATAGCCCTCCTGCTGGATCCTGATAAAACTGATCTCGTAAATATAGATTCACTGCTTATGTCAGCAGCAGCATGTAAAACCGATTATATTTTTATTGGCGGCAGTCTTACATATGTCCAACCCGACATGCTGATAAAAAAGGTAAAGGAGGTCTCAGATATTCCCGTTTTATTATTCCCCGGGAATTTATTACAGCTTTCACATGGCACCGATGGTATTCTGCTTTTATCACTTATCTCAGGCAGAAACCCCGAATTGCTGATAGGCAACCATGTTATTGCCGCACCCTACCTGAAGAAAATGCAAGCTGAAATAATCTCTGTAGGATATATACTTATTAATTGTGGCTCAAAAACATCTGTCGAGTATATGTCCCAGACTGAAGCCATCCCTTCTTCTAAGCCTGATATTGCAGTTGCGACAGCTATTGCAGGTGAAATGCTGGGTCTGAAATCAATATACCTTGAGGCTGGCAGCGGCGCCGATCACCCTGTCCCACCAGGATTGATTCGCAGCGTAAAATCAAATATTACTGTACCTCTTATTGTAGGTGGCGGGATAAAAAGCAAAACCTGTATCAAAACAAGTTTTGACTCAGGTGCAGATATAATTGTATTGGGTAACGGTACCGAGAATGATCCGTCATTACTTACAGAAGCCTGCAGTATAAGAGACTCATACAGGTAGCATAGGTAGTTTGTTTACGGACTGCTACCCCTCCATCATCCTGAAATCAATTATTGCACTTTAAAACAGTCTCAATCTGATATTTTGATGCTTCGGCAAAATCACCAAACATAGATTTTTTATAACTCGCACAAGCCATTGCACTGTCTCCCAGTATCTGGTATGCACCACCAAGCTCAAAATAAAGTTTTGCCTTTGCTACATCATCACTCATGTCAACTTCGAGTGCATTATTAAAAGATGTTACTGCATCTTCCCACTTCTTCTGACCTTTAAGTGCAAGTCCGAGCTGGTAATGAGTATTTGAATTGTTATTGCCGTACTCAATTGATTTTGAGAGACACTTTTCTGCACCGGCATAATCTTTATTTATCATTTTGGCCTGTGCACTGTTAAAGTAGGTACCCCTTAACTTTTGCTGAATTTTACTTCCGGATTTTTTATCTCTTGATGATCTGGCAGCCTCAAGACCCATAATTGCTGCTTCCTCCATTTTTACAAGGTCATTCATCTCTTCGTAAACCAGCACTTTACCAAGATATGCCTTAGCATAACTTGCTTTTCTTCCCAACGCTTTATCGAAATATTCAAGTGCGGCAGTATGATCTCCCTCACCGAGTGCGTTAGAACCCTGAACGTTCAATATACTTAATGCTGTACCAAAAGCTCTTGAAGCCTGTGATTTATCTCCTGCCTTTTCAGATGTTTTAATACATGCATCAAGCTTAACTATTGCTTTATCGTAATCTTTCTTCCCGGCGAGTTTTTTAGCCGACTCCCAATACATCTTTGGAATCTGCTTCATAGCCTGGTCTTTCATATTTGCAGCTTCTTCTCCTTCAACCTGGTCTGCAAGTTTAATTGCTGTTTCAAATGACTTAATAGCCATATCAGGATTTACCTTCATCATTTGAACACCCTGATTAAACGCATCTGCAGCCTCTGCCATCTCTGACTGTGCAAACATACTAACCGAAATTCCCAGAATAAAAAGGGCCGTTAATGTCTTAAGGCCAGTCTTAAGTAATACTCCCATAGTAATTAATTTTATATAAATTATATAATAAATTCCTGCAAAGATAAACAAATGATCAAGACACAAAAACAAATAAATATTTTAAAACATAAAGTCAGTGTCCAAAAAGCGTACCATTATCTGAAGAGTTCGGTCATTGGCTCCCCTGTACATGCATTAGGAACCTGTACCTTACAAAGAGCGGAAAGGGTTGCAGCTACTTCATTCATATTCACCTTCCGGGTAACAGATGACCGGTTAACTGTCCATCCAAACCATATTAGCGGAACATGAGAATCGTACTCATAAACCGAATTATGGTTAGTCACCCAGATGCCGTTCTCTACCCACCCGGGCTTAAGATTCAAAAATATATCACCCGATCGCGAAGGATCATAGCTATTCCTGATTTTCCGGTAATGGCCCCTTGTAAAATCATTGTTTTCAATAACTGATGCCGCTATCGCAGAGGAGACTCCTGTAAATTGTGTCATAAATCTCGCTGCTCTGTTTTGTATCTCATTCAGATCAATCCTGGCATCCTCAATAAGCATATGATTAAAGTATATCTGCTTTTCATGATACCCTTTTACCCAGTTTCCTTGTCCGTAAATTACATTAAGGTAACTTTTTAATAGTGTCAGTGCCTGGTTCTGCTTAAAATATCCGGATGGAATCTTTTTATCAGAAAGCACTTCAGGCACTTCAGCCACGCCATGAGCTGATGTGAAATAAATCAAAACATTTTTCTTGCCTACCCTGTCGGTTAAATAATTTATCAGGTGTTCCAATTCCAGGTCAAGTCTTAAAATTGCATCAGCCATTTCAACCGACGAAGGTCCGAAATTATGTCCAATATAATCTGTTACTGAATAACTTACCGATAGAAAATCGGTGATCTCATCAATGCCCATATCTTCTTCTTCAATCAACCTGACAGCAAAATCGGTTGTAAAAGTATTACCCGAAGGCACTTCCCTTAGAATTGAATAATCCTTCTCTTTTTTTGAAACACCTGGCAGAGCCGATCTGGTCATCTTCTTAAGATCATATGGGAATACTGACCTGCCCCGGATACCCTTTTCGTAATTGTTAGTATCGGGAAGACAATCAGCATACTCACTCAGTTGCAATAATGGCTCCCAGCAGCCTGCAAGATATATGTCCGGAAGCATCATTCCGTTAAATTCTGTCACCCATACCGGCAGTGAATCGAGATAATGGGTGCTGGACATCCAGGAACCGGTCTTGTCGTCAAACCAAAAAGCTGCATTTGCAGAATGGCCACCCGACAATATTGCCGTATGCTCTTTCATCCCAACAGAAAAAACTTTTGATCTGCCGTTATTTGATAATTTTAGTTCATCGCCAAAAGTGCTCGGCAGAAGGTTAACAGGTGAGTGCAAACCTCTTTCAAAACTACCTCCTACAGGATCTACATCACTATCTCCGGTACAATAAATGACTTCCTCCCTCAGGGGAAAAAACCAGTTATCAGAAATAATCCCATGGAACCTGGGATCTGTACCTGTTGCAAGCGTAGCATGAGCCGGTGCCGATTGTGTAAAGAAATAGTCGTATGAGGCATTCTTGCAAAATGTGCCTTCATATATGAGTCGCCTTAATCCTCCTTCTGAATACTTATCCCAGTATTTATCTATATAATCATACCTGAACTGTTCTATTACAATCCCAACAACCAGCCTGGGTTTATCGGGCGGGATATAAGCTCCCTGGGCAATTAACTGTGTTCCTGCCTGTAGTAATATTATCAGAAAAAGTAAAATTGACCTGATTTTCATCTGTTATTTTTTTTTAATGCTTTGATACTGTTCACCACACCCGGCAGCTGCCGGGTTCAGTTCATAAAGGTGTGATATTTATATTGATTTGGCCAAAATAAATAATACTCCTACCCCAAGTAAAAGACTTACCGCTATATTCGCCACAGCAAAGAAATAGTTACCTGATTTTAATAGCTCAAATGTCTCATAGCTGAATGTTGAAAAAGTGCTGAACCCTCCACAGAACCCGGCTATGAGCAAGGCTTTTGTTACTCCTGTCATTTCACCCTTCGAACCCCAAAAGAAAAGTATCAGACCGAGAATGATAGTACTTATCAAATTTGCAGCCAGGGTACCAACCGGATTGATATGTGTAAAATTGGTTGTTATCGCCCTGGATAAAATGTAACGGCTTACACTACCCAAACCACCACCAAAGAATATTGCAAATAAAATTTCCATACCTCAGAATTAATTTGCAAAAATAGACCTTTTTAGGTTAGTTGCAAGGCAGATATGTAACCTTTAACAGAATAAGTGTCCTTTCGTTATTCAATTATTACCCTTCCGGTGATAATATTTCCGCTTAATATATCCTTAACTGTCAGGATATAAAAACCGCTGGGAAGGTTATCTGTTGACAGGGATAAATGATGCTCCTCTCCCGGATTCATTATACAGATCAGAAGCTGCTTGCCAGACAGAGTGATAAACGATACCTCACAATTTCCCCGAAACAGTTCGGGAAGATCAATTTCCAGGTAGTTACGGGCAGGGACCGGCCAGATTCGCATACGGGAAAGTCTGTTTTCTATTATACCCGATGAGGTTTTTATTAATCTGACCTCCCTGAAGAGCTGGACCCTGGCATCAGATACTTCAAAAGTTATGGTTACAGGATTATATCCATCGGCAGAAAATGTAAGGTCCCATGAACCGGTATTGATTAACCTGACAAAACTGCCCGTTCCAGGATCAGAATAGATATGAGAACTGTCGGTGTCATGACCGGTAATAAAAATTTTCGCCATCACAGGATCACCATTATCATCATCTGTCACCCTGCCATGAATGCCATAAAAAGCATTTTCCAGATAGCGAAGTAACGACCGGTAATTATATTCCCAGAGCAATGGTAGCTGAGCTCCGGCTGTTTGCTTTATATTATCCTGTTCAATGGTCACCTCCCTGCCCTGCTTCTCATATGTAACATAATCCTGGCGACCGCCAAAAATAACATACCAGGCAGCTCCGCGTGTAATTCCATTGTTTTGGTCAGTAAAATAACCGGTACCAGAATAATGCTGAACCGTATCCGCATAGTCCCGGCTGATCTTTTCAAACCAGGGATCATCGGCATGATATGCAGATACCCACCTGTCCCATGGATAGTTAACGACTTCAGCCCCGGAATGAAAATTGGCCGAAATAACAAAATTATGACCATTCATAAAGTTGATCATCTCAATAGTCTCCTGTGTCTGAACTATTGCGGGATTCATAGGGTCGGGAAAATTACGGTTAAGATCAACGCCAATGGCATTGTACCTTGTGGGAGAACTGATAGTGTCACTACCAAGATAGGTGCCATCGGGGTTTGCCAGTGGATTTATCCAAATCTGCAGGCTGTCAACCAGTTGCTGAACCAGGCCGCCATCTTCAGAATTGATCAGCAAATATTCAGCAAGCTGGAGCATCAGGACATAGCCGGCAAGCTCATCACCATGCATGGTTGATGAATAGAAAACTTCCGGTTCATCTTCATCCAGATCAACATTGTCAGATATTTTAAGAGCCAGGATAAGATGTCCGTTGATACTTTCACCGATTGTATCTACCCTGCATATACCGGGATAATCGGCAGCCAGCTTATGCATAATAGTATCATACTGCTGATACGTGGGGTAGACATCCCACTGCATTGCCTCTTCAACGGAAGCTGCGGAAATAACACTTTTGGTTTCTGTTCCGAAGATTACTTTATAGGGGAGGTTAAGTGATGTAAAATAGTCAATATCATTCCCCGATAAATATGCTATAACCTGTCCGTCCACAATATTATCGACAGAAATTTGCTTGCCGATCTCAAGGAGAGTGGTGAAACCCGGATACTCAAACCTTACTTCAACCTGACCATATTTTTCTATTTCCACAGACAGGAGATTCCGGCCAACCTGAGCATTAGCTGTAAGCGAAGTTATTATCAGAAAAAATAGAGACAGATATCTTTTAACCATTAAGAAAGTTATATGTTAAAACGAATATGGAGTATATCACCGTCATTCACAATATAATTTTTGCCTTCAACGTACAATTTACCGGCCTCCTTGCAATTGAGTTCAGAACCAAAATTAATAAAATCATCATATTTCATGACCTCAGCCCTGATAAAACCCCTTTCAAGGTCAGAATGAATGACGCCTGCAGCCTGTGGCGCAGTCATTCCCCGTCTGATTGTCCAGGCTCTTATCTCCTTAGGACCAACAGTAAAAAATGTCTGCAGATCGAGTAACCTGTAAGCAGACCTGACAAGTTTATTCACGCCTGGCTCATCAAGGCCAATATCTGCAAGAAACTCAGCTCTGTCCTGTTCGTCCTCAAGCTCAGCAATTTCTGCTTCCATTACCCCTGCAATCATCAGTATCTCTGCACCCTGGCCATCCAGAAACTCTTCTATCCGCCAGACATACTCATTGTCTTCTGTTGCAGATCCCACATCTACATTACAAACATATAAAACCGGTTTCATTGTTAGCAGGAACAGATCATCAAGGTACTTTCTGTCTCCGGGTTTTATATCAAGTGTACGAACATTATTAAACCCTTCGATATGCTCTTTACAGATTTTCAACACTTCGATGCCTTTTTTAGCATCACTGTCACCTGACCTTGCAGCTTTTTCATACCGAACGATCTTCTTCTCAATTGATTCAAGATCTTTCACCTGTAATTCGAAGTCGATATTCTCGAGATCTCTGACAGGATCGACGGATCCATCGATATGGGGTAAATTCTCATCATCAAAACATCTCAGGACATGTATCAGAGCATCACTGTTTCTAATATCACCCAGGAACTTATTTCCTACCCCTTCACCCTTATTGGAGCCTTTTGCAAGACCTGGAATATCTAAAATCTCAACTGTATTAGGTATAATCTTATCAGTAGGCTGAAATTTTTCAAGCTCATACAATCTGCCATCCGGAACTGCAATCACACCAATATTTGATTTCGTTGCACTGAAAGCATAGGCATTTGCCTCCCCTTTTGTATTGGATATAGAGTTGAATATGGTTGTTTTACCAACATTTGTAATTCCAATAATTCCACACTGAAGTGCCATAAATATTAAAGTTTCCGGTTAAAAACACAAAGGTAACAAAAGGTATTAAACCCGATGCTAACTATATTAAACGAAAATCAAAAATCGTTAATGGGTGTTCGTAAATAAAACTCTCTTTTTGAGTGAACGTTACCAAAAAGTCAAAGGTTTCACCTTTCCCGGTTTTTTTTATAAATTTGATCAGACCAATAAGCATAAATTTTGAAACTAGCTTTTATTACAGGCAGTATCCTGATAATATTTTCATTTGTACCGGTCAGGGCACAACAGGCTGACAAAACAGAAGAAAAGACAAGGATCCTTTTTATTCTTGATTGTTCACAAAGCATGTCGGGGCGGTGGGGAAAAGAAAAAAAAATAAATATCGCCAGAAAATTCCTGGGCAGGACGGTTGACAGTCTGGGTACATTCTCAAATGTAGAGATGGCACTTCGTGCATACGGACATCAGAGTGTTGTCCCGCCACAGGATTGCAACGATACAAGGCTGGAGGTTCCGTTTGCTCCCGGCAATGGGTACAGAATCAAACGCAAAATGAGAGATCTGTTCCCCAAAGGAACAACTCCCATAGCAAATTCCCTGGCTGCCTCAGTTAATGATTTTCCACCATGTGATAATTGCAGGAATGTAATAATACTTATTACCGATGGTATTGAGGCTTGTGACGGAGACCCATGTGCTGTCTCACTTGAACTACAGCGGAAAGGGATTATCCTTAAGCCATTTATTATCGGCATTGGCCTCGATCCTGAGTTTGAAAAGTCATTTGAATGTCTTGGGACTGTTTACAATGCCTTCACAGAAGAGAGATTTGAAGAGGTACTCGAGATTGTTATAACTCATGCTTTAACCGAAACCACACTTCAGGTAAACCTGCTCGATGCATTTGGAAATCCTTCTGAAACCAATGTGCCTCTTACCTTTTACAACAGAAATTCCCGACAGATAAAGTATAATTTTGTACACACCATGAACCACAGAGGCAATCCCGACACAATGAGAATTGACCCACTGGTAGATTATACAATAAAAGCTCATACAACTCCCCCGGTAATATTCGACAGCCTTAAACTGGCTCCCGGAAAACATAACATTGCGGCTATCGATGCCCCACAGGGCTCTCTTACCGTAGTTCAACAGAAAGGATACCAATACAGAAACCTGAAGTTCATTGTCAGATTGACCGGGGACTATAATACATTATGCCGACAGGAGATGTATACAGATAAAAAATATTTAACAGGCAGGTATGACCTTGAGATTCCGACTATTCCGGCAACCTATATTAATGGAGTAACAATAAAACAAAGCGAAGTAACTACAGTTACATTACCTCAACCGGGTGTAATAACATTTCTCGTAAATAACAAAGGTATTTGTGAACTTTTTGAGGAAAGAGAAGAGGATATAAAATGGATATACACCATCGATACGAGTGAAAAATCTCACTCCTTGATCCTTTTACCGGGTAATTACAAGGTGATTTACAGGCCACTTCATTCAAAACAGTCATATTTTACCATTACAAAAAAGTTTACAATTGAGTCTGGAAAATCATCATCATTAAGAATCTTCTAACCGATAGATAGTATTAAGAAATAATTAAGCGCAGGTGAACGAGTCAGACAGAGACAAATATATACTTACACTATTCAAACAGGATAAAAATGAGGCATTCAGATTACTGATAGTAAACCACCGTGAGAAGCTATATCACCATATCAGAAGAATAGTTATCCTGCATGAAGACAGTGATGATGCGCTTCAGAACACATTCATAAAAGTCTGGGAGAATCTGGAAAAATTCAGAAGTGACAGTACCCTGTCTACCTGGCTCTACAGGATAGCCACCAATGAAGCTCTGGCGATCCTGAGAAAACGAAAAAAGGTAAACAGTCTTGATCCTCTAACTATAGAAAGTTTTTTTTATTCATCGGATGAGGGTGACTCATGGTTTGATGGAGATGAGGCAGAAAAAAAACTTCAGAACGCCATTCTTCAACTGCCTGAAAAACAGCGACTTGTTTTTAATATGAGATATTATAATAATATCAGATATAAAGATATGAGCAAGATACTTAAGACCTCGGTAGGAGCATTGAAAGCATCATATCACCACGCAGTAAAAAAAATTGAGAATTTTCTCCTTGAAGATTAAACCAATGTACAATCGTTTCATCTAAATAGTAATGACAGAAAAAAGCAAAATAGAAAATAATAACCCTTTTAAGATCCCCGGCAATTATTTCGAGGATATGACAGATGCTGTTCTTAAAAAGGCCGCGGTTACATCCCAGGTAAAGAAGGTTGGTTTTCTGACTGTAGCAAGACCGTATCTTATGTTAGCTGCAGCCATGATTGGATTTGCTTTAATATCGTACCTGGCTATTGAGTTTTTAATCCCGGGTTCGGAAACTGACAGCTTTGAGATAAACTATGCCGAACTAACTGAGTACCTCTCGTCAGAAATTGATGAAACAGTTATTGTAGAGGAGATATTCAAAGCTGATATGCCGGATGAATCGGATATTCCGGTCCAGGATATTATTGATTATCTTATTGACACTGATATTGATTATGCAGAGATATTGGAGAACTTTTAAATAATTCGAACTTATGAGACAAAAATTAATTATTGCCGTTATCATAATGGTGCTTGCCACACCGCTATTTTCTCAGAGTATCAACTCTGACAGGATTGAAGCTGAAAAGATTGCCTTCTTTACTAAAAAGCTCGACCTCTCACCAGAAGAAGCCCGGAAATTCTGGCCTGTCTATAACGACTTTACAAGCCGTAAAGATAAAATCATTCAGGAAAGGAATGGATTAATAAGATACCTGAACCAGAATTTAAATAATCTTTCCGACAAAGAGGTGGAAGAATCAGGAGACAAACTGATTTCGTTCATACTTGAGGAAGCCGAACTTACCAGGATATATCATGAAAAATTCAAAGAGGTATTACCCCCGGCAAAAGTTGTTAAAATCTACAGTACTGAGGTTAAGTTTAAGACCATGCTGCTAAACAAACTCAGGCAGAGAAGAGAACAGGAGGCATTCAGAAGAAGGAACCCTGCCACCATGAGATGATCATTTGCTATTCAAAATGCTTATCAGCTCAGAAGATGAAACAACAGATTGTGTCCCGGTATCTTTATGGTATATTTGTTTAATACTAGCCCCAAGGAGGCGGTAACCAACAGCCCCGAGCGCAGCTCGGGGTTTGTGTAATACAATATAACATAGCGCCATAGGTGCGTAATCAATAATTTCAACATGCCTCAATCATTAGTAAAGAACTACATGCACATTACATTTAGTACAAAGAACAGACACCCATTCTTAGATAAGCATATAAAGGCAGACCTGTTCCGTTATCTTGGAGGAATATGTAAGAATCTGGAATGTAATCCATTAATTATTGGAGGACATAAAGATCATATTCATATTCTATGTTTGTTATCGCGAAAGATTGCATTAATGAAACTGATCGAAGAATTAAAAACTCATTCATCAAAATGGATAAAAACAAAGGGACGACAATATCAAAAGTTCTATTGGCAAAACGGATATGGAGGATTCTCGATTCACCAAGGACAAGTTGATGTGGTAAAAGATTATATCTCGACACAAGATGAGCATCATAAAAATATATCATTTAAAGATGAATATCGTGCCTTTCTAAAAGAGTATGGTATTAGCTTTGATGAAAGATATGTCTGGGATTAGTGATTACGCACCTTTGGCGCTCTATCGGGTGAGACGTATCATTAACCCTGAGCTACGCACAGGGCTAATGATTTACGCACCCTTGGTGCTTAAAAACATTAAATTAATAAATGATTTTTTCTTTTTATGTGTCTTTCCCGGAAAACAGGACCAGTTCAGGCAAAGAAGAGAACAGCAGTAACCTCTGCGGAAAAAGCCCCCTGCAAATTAATTAGTCTTTCATAAGCTTCCTAACATCTCCAATGATGTTACTTATTCTAACCTTAGACTCATCTCCTGAAACCATTTTTTTAAAAGTAATGACCCCTTTTTTTTCCTCATCTTCACCTGCAAAAGCAACAAATGATATATTCATGGTATTGGCATAGGCCATTTGCTTCTTGATTTTAATCGGATCGGGATATAGTCCAGCAGATATTCCTTTTGCTTTCCAAAGTTTTGTTAAAGCTTTAATAGAATAACATTCTTCATTACTTCCAAAATTCACAAACATTATATCCACATTTTCCTCTCCTTTACCAGGGAAAAGATCAAGAATCTGCATAACATCATATATCCTCTCAGCACCGAATGAGACTCCCACGCCTGATACACCTTTTAAGCCAAATATACTTGTCAGATCATCGTATCTGCCACCACCACAAAGACTTCCAATCTGATGATCTGTAGCCTTAACCTCAATTATTGCTCCGGTATAGTAGTTTAAACCCCTTGCAAGAGTAAGATCAAGCTCTACAATCGATTTAAGTGAAGCCAAGTTTATATAACTAAAAAGAGTTTCCATCTCTTTGACTCCTTCAATACCGATCACCGAATTCTTGAGAATCTCTTTTAATTTACCAAGTTTAGTGTTTGTATCTCCTTCAAGGAACAGTATTGGTTGTAATTTATCAATTGCATTTCCTGAAACACCCTTCTGTTCCATCTCCCTGTTAACACCTTCGATTCCTATTTTTTCAAGTTTATCAATTGCTTTTGTAATGTCAATAAACCTTTTGTCCTCCTTAAGAATTTCTGCGATTCCAAGAAGTATCTTCCTGTTGTTGACCTTAATGATATTACGGATTCCAAGCTCTGAGAATACACAGTTGATTATTTGAATAAGTTCATACTCATTGAATAATGAGTCGCTCCCTATCACATCGACATCGCACTGGTAAAACTCCCTATATCTCCCTTTTTGAGGGTTGTCAGCTCTCCACACAGGCTGTATCTGGAACCGTTTGAAGGGAAAGGTTATTTCGGCCCTGTGTTGAACAACATATCTTGCAAAAGGCACTGTAAGATCATATCTGAGTCCCTTCTTAGTTATCAATTGTGTAAGTGCCCCGGAAGTAATATTTTCAAGATTATGTTGATTGCTTTTGGAAAGGTAGTCCCCGCTATTAAGAACCTTGAATAGTAATTTATCTCCCTCTTCACCGTATTTACCCAACAGTGTAGTAAGATTTTCCATTGCAGGAGTTTCTATTGGCAGATATCCATACTTTCTGAATACAGTTCGGATAATGTCAAAAATATAATTTCTTCTTATCATCTCAACCGGACCAAAATCCCTCGTTCCTTTAGGTATAGATGTGGAAACTCCCATATAAATTATGTTTTAATATTAGTCGCAAAATTAAGAAAAATTAAGGGTATCCAAAAAAGAGAAGCAGGTCACCTTCGACCTGCCATCAATAAATTTCATTAATAAAACCGGGATATGCTAAACCGGCTTAAACTCTACTGAACAAATGGAATACATAGAGGATATTTATAATCCTCTCCCCTTGAAGCCTTTATACTCGCAACTATAACAGTCACTAATTCCAGGATCAACAGTCCACCGAGCAGCACGAATCCAATAATAATGAACATCAATGGTATACATACCAAAATATACAGAAGTGTTGAAAGCTGAAAATTGAGTGATGCCTTTCCATGCTGATCAACAAAAACAGAATCATTTCTTCTTGCAGACCAGCAGATAAGTGGTCCTATTATCCCGCCGAACGGGATTACTACACTGGCAAATGATGATAAGTGGCAAAACATGGCCCAGTTTCTTTCCGATTCTGATAATACTCTGATCTCGTTCATATTTATTGTTTATTTAAAAGACGTCATAATTTGCCAGTTGCTGCACTGTTTATCTAAAACCTTCCGATTCGCCTAAGATCATTTTCGAGGAGGCCTTTTCGTTTTTTTGGTGTAATCTTATGTTCTCCGTAAAAATACATTTTCCCATCATCTGCACCTATTAACATTTTGAAACAAAGACCTCCTGATCTTTCCCCGTCAGGTCCGACCATATGTAATACAACTGTATTTTCGCTCTTCTCGTTTATTGCTTTCCGGATCGATTCATCATCCACAAGCTTTATATCATGATCATACAGATTCTTAACCACGGCGTCGGACCTTAACTCCTTAACAAGATCGTTTTCCGACAAAAGGATAGTCTTATTTTTAAGATCAGGTACAAACTGGTTGTAATATTTAAGATATTTTTTCCCTTTCATTAACGGATCTTCAGATATATGTCTGACATGAGTCTGCATAAATCTCAGTACAATACCCAGTTTAAATGAATATTCCACATCCGTTTCGCCGGCAAATGAGAGTGGTATTGCACACATCTCAGGCAAATCTTCAATTCTTCCCACATCCTTACCAAGAAGGAGGTTAATAAAATTATAGACCGAACCGGATTTATCCTTATCGAATTTAGTCTCTATAAGTACAAGAAATGAGTATGCAGGATCTTCTCTTTTTACATTAAAATCCTTTACACTTATAAACTCAAAAGGAGTAATATCCCAATATTCTGCCATCGCTTTTTT
>JAUVKT010000140.1 GCA_030596125.1 Bacteroidales bacterium
CCTGATTAATTCATAAGTTTTTCGTCATGAGAAGTCAAAGTACACAGAATAAAGGTAAGCGCAGATTTGAGACTCACAGATATAGCCGTAGCTATATTGAGAATCAAAAATCGAGCATTGCATTTAGTCACAGTAATTTGGCTTCGAAATAGATCAATTTGTGAACCGGAACGAAGTAGAGCTCACCGGAGGTAATTATTCAGGTTATAATTGTAAAAACAGGAAATATGGCAGGAAGTTTTCGGGATTTAACAGTTTATAAGAAAGCTTATGTTCTGGCAATGGAGATTTTTGAAATAACAAAAAAATTCCCTTCTGAAGAAAAGTATGAATTGACAGACCAAACCAGGAGATCATCACGTGCAGTATGTAGGGCAATTGGAGAAGGGTATAGGAAAAGGCAATATCCGAAACATTTTTCAAGTAAAATGAGTGATGCAGACATGGAAAACACTGAAACTCAAGTTTCATTGGATTTTGCAGAGACTTGTAAGTATATCTCTCAGGAAGAATACCGAGAGCTTCGTAACAAGTCTGAAGAAGTAGGCAGATTGTTAAATCATATGGTGAATAATCCTGAAAAGTATCGTCCAAAACAGTGAAAATAAAATATCGTAATATTGCCAACTGCTTTTTGCCAACTGCCAATTTAAAGTTTGCGACGGCAGGGACGGAGGTACAAGCTTGCTTCAGAGAGCGAAGATGGAAGAATTAAAGAGTTAATATAATATTATGTAAATTTATCAAAACCAAAATTATTACAATATGAAAACACGAACTCCGGGAATAAACTTTGCCATTGTTATTTTGGCTGTTGGATTATTAGCCTTCAAATCAGACAAGCCGGCTTACAGGATCTATAACATAGAAGGGAAAACAACTTCATACAATAAAATGATGAAAGATATTGTAACGGCCGATATTGTGTTTTTTGGTGAGTTGCATAATGATCCTATTGCACACTGGCTTGAACTGGAGATTACAAAGGGCCTATACACTCAAAAAGGAGATAGCCTGATACTTGCAGCCGAAATGTTTGAACGGGATGATCAGCTTATTATTGACGAGTATCTGAGGAACCTCTATGCAGCAAAAAAATTTGAGGCCGAAGTTAAACTCTGGGGTAATTACAAAACAGATTATAAGCCACTTATGGATTTCGCTCTTGAAAACGGGCTTAGTTTTATAGCATCAAATGTTCCGAGAAGGTATGCTTCAATGGTAAATAAGAACGGACTTGAGATACTTGACACTCTGTCGGATATGGCTAAAACTTACCTTGCGCCGCTGCCAATGGTGTATGATCCTGAAGTAAAATGTTACAAAGGTATGCTTAATATGGGTAGAGGAATGCCTGCAGGAATGAGTGAAAATCTTCCAAAAGCCCAGGCACTAAAAGATGCGACAATGGCATATTCTATTTCTGAGTATTGGTCGCCAGGCAAAACGGTTATTCATTATAATGGGTCATACCATTCAAAAAATTTCGAAGGTATTATCTGGTATCTGAACAGATATGTTGATGACTTAAAAATAGTAACAATAGAGATCGTATCACAGGAAGATATATCTGAACTGGAAGAGGATAATATTGGTGTTGCATCATTTGTGATAGTGGTACCCTCAACTATGACTAAAACATATTGATGAGACAAACGACTAAAGTCGGGACTTTTACCGTTTGTCGTTAGTCGTTTGTTTTCTTTATCCAGTTAGATATAATATCCAGCACCTCAGGGCTTATAGTCTGTTCAATCTCTCCATACTCGTTTACCAGACCTGTTTCACATTTCTGAAACAAGATGGTTCAGGCCCGGCATTACCAGTGCTGTAACGCTGTTATTTCCCGATTCGGTCAAGATTCTTTTTATTTCACCTATGTTTTTTTCAGCAAGTACCTGGCAGTCTTTCGACCCGTTAAGGGCAAGGACCGGGCATTTTACCGAGGGTAGTATTTTAGCAGGATCTGACATAATAAAATAGCGCATCCATGGATAGGAAGCAGGACTAAATGATTGACTAAGGTTATTCCGGATCTCTTTTATTAATACATCATCATGGTTCTTTGACCTCAGGGAATCTTCTGTATGTTTTAATAATCTATCCAGTCCGGTAGCAGGGTCACTCTCCTCTGTTATGACTTTATAGATCTGACTGTTCAGTTCTGTGTTTAAACTAATAACAGAATCAGGAACATTGTAAAGCAGGCTAATATATTCAGACTGATCAAGGAGCACCTCTGCCCCACTGGTTCCAGGACCGGCAAGCATAACTATAAAGGCAATATCATCATATTCTGCAGCAAGCAGTTGTGCAATAAGTCCTCCTTCACTATGGCCAACTACACCCACTCTTGATTTATCAATCACATCCAGCGTCATCAAATAATCGATACCTGCACGTGCATCATCCTTAAAATCTTCCGAAGTAGCGCCAATTGCCGATCCTCCTGATTTGGAAACTCCACGGTCGTCATACCTCAGAACAGCTATCCCGTTACGTGTAAGGTAGTCTGCAATAACCTTAAATGGTTTATGTTCGAATATCTCTTCATCTCTGTTCTGGGATCCCGAGCCTGTAATAAGTATTACCGCGGGATAAAGCTGATCACCCCCGGGAATGGTTAATGTTCCTGCAAATGTTATTCCTGCGTCACTATTTTCGAAAGTGACTTCTTTCTCAGTATATGGATATGGTGGTTGTGGTTCCTGTGGACGGTTGAGCTGGAATTCCTGCTCCTGCAGTTCAAGGTTAAGCTCCATTTCCCGTCCACCCTGTGTCCATGTGCCGTCAATTGTACCGGATGATATTATTTTTCCAAGATATTCACCCATAAGCGCAGGAGCTTCAATCTTTAATGAATCATCTGTAACTGTAACCTTCCCAAGAGGAATCCCCTTTGCACCCTGGTCCGGACTATCCATTGTAGCACTGTAAACACCCTCTTCACTCATTTCGATATTAAATACAATACGAAGCTCTACCGTTCCAAGATCAATCTTTCCAAGCCACGAGCCAGATAAATCGACAGGTTTATCCTGTGAAAATGAAGCAGTTGACAGCAATGCCAGCATTGTTAAAACTACTGCCATATAAATATTTATGCGTTTCATAATTTATCAGGTTTAATTAGTTCAGCTAATTTAGTTATTTAATACAATCTACTACCATAATTATATCCGTTCCTTAATTCACTGTGTCCGCCGAAACAACATCAGTTTGTGAAGGAGGAACGATTTAACGATTAAACAATTCAACGATTTAACAAATAAGATTACATTTACTCTTCAATTAATTGTGTAATGCCAGTACATTTCAGAAAAGATCTCCAGTATTATAAATTTTGCCTGTACGGCTTTCTGAAAAACCAGAAATTTCATGAACCGTTCTTTTTGCTTTTTCTGCTAAGTAAGGACATATCATATCTCCAGGCAGGAATGTTGTATAGTATAAAGGAGATAACCATAAACCTTCTTGAGGTACCTGCCGGAATAATTGCCGATGCGGCGGGAAGAAGACGTGCAATGCTTTTTTCATTCGGATTTTATATTTTATCCTTTATAGTCTTCTACATATCTGAAACATTTACTGTTCTTATTATTCCTATTATTCTTTTCGGAATTGGCGATGTTTTTCGTACGGGCACCCATAAAGCGATGATATTTGATTATCTCAGGGTAAACAAGTGGAACCATTGCAGGGTAGAGTATTATGGTCGAACAAGGTCATGGTCACAGGCAGGATCGGCACTTTCATCATTGATAGCTGCAGCCATTGTTATTATGTCAGATAATTATTCGGCAATATTTATATTTGCAATAATTCCATACGTTCTGAATTTTATTAATCTCGCCTCCTACCCTGCCTGGTTAGACGGGGAACAGGGAAAATTCGAGTTCAGGCAATTCAGACTGGCCTTTGTAAATGTTTTAAGATCTCTGAGCAGAAGTTTCCGAAAGCTAACGATATTGAAGTTATATGTCAATTCTACCATGGTTAGTGGTTTCTTTAATTCTTCTAAAGATTACCTGCAGCCACTGATTCTTGCATTTGCTATTGGGTTGCCGGTATTAACAGGTATCGGAGACAAAGACAGGGGAACCGTACTGATCGGATTAATTTATTTTACAATCTACCTGTTTACAAGTGCAGCAAGCCGGTCATCAGGCATGTTTACAAAAAAAACCGGAAGCAATGCCAGGGGACTTAATATTACTATGTTTACTATTTTTCTGGCAGGGATAGGCACAGGTATTCTGTATCATTATAGTTTAGAATTCATTTCTATTATTCTGTTTATTCTTATATATGCAATAGAAAATATAAGGCGACCAATTGCAGTTGCAAAGATTGCTTCTGATACTGAATCCGGCTCACTTACTACTTATCTTTCAGTCGATAGCCAGATGAAATCCCT
>JAUVKT010000036.1 GCA_030596125.1 Bacteroidales bacterium
AAGTTAAAAGTGACTAAAGTTGAGAAGAAGTTAAAAGTGAGCTAAAGTTAAAAGTGACTAAAGTTGAGAAGAAGTTAAAAGTGAGCTAAAGTTAAAAGTGACTAAAGTTGAGGAGAAGTTAAAAGTGAGCTAAAGTTAAAAGTGACTAAAGTAGAGAAGAAGTTATAAGTGAGCTAAATTTAAAAGTGAAAAGATGCGATACAAAATCATCAGGATACTCTATATACTGATTCTATGCTGTTTTACCCCTGCTCTGAGTGGACAGCAAGTTTCAGGTGGTAAAGGTGCTCCACCGGTAAGAGAAAGAATCTTCTTCGGAGGAAACTTTGGCTTGCAGATAGGTACATATACATATATTGAGGCCTCTCCAATGGTTGGTCTCTGGCTATTGCCACGTATAGCTGTTGCAGCAGGACCTTCATATAAATATATTAAGGATCCTTTCGGGGATACCGATGTATGGGGAGGTAAATCATTTCTCAGAATGGTTGTTGTAAATGATATAAGCAAGTTAATTCCGATCGGACTCCAGACCTCGTTGTATTTTCATTCAGAGTATGAAGGTTTGAGTTATCAGTCTGATTTTTTTATTAATGGTCATGATAGTGAGAGATTATATATCGAATCCCTTCTTGCTGGTGTTGGGATAAGCCAGAAAATAGGCAGGAGAGGGGCGATTAATTTTTCCGTTCTCTGGGTATTGAATGAATCGGAGTATCAAATTTACGATAATCCCGAATTCAGAATTGGATTTACGTTTTAGGGTGATGGATATTTAATTGAATCGGAAATCCACCTTCTTTGAGCGGTTTTTCACTAACTATGCTAAATTGTAGTACTAAACTGTAAACAAATAGAACTATAGTATATGGAAGCTTATTACATCGTCATCGCTTCGTGCTTAATAATCATTATCTCTTACGGGTTTAATCTTATCGCCAGAAGAACCGATATCCCCAGTGTACTTCTTCTAATTGGTCTGGGTATGATAATTACAGCGATAATGAATTCATCAGGCGTAGCAGGTATTGATCTTTTACCATTTCTGGAGGTTCTGGGTATTGTTGGCCTTATCCTGATAGTACTTGAAGCCTCCCTTGACCTGAAACTGACTAAGGATAAACGTAAGCTTATTGGAAAATCATTCCTGATTGCATTAAGCACACTATTGCTGAATACTTTTCTTATATCTTCAATATTAATTATTTACCTGGATGTTAACTTTTTTAACTGTATGATCTATGCTATTCCATTGTCAATAGCAAGCAGTGCAATAATTATTCCCAGTGTAGGAAACCTGCCCGAAAGCAAACGAGAGTTTCTGATATATGAGGCATCATTCTCAGATATTCTCGGAATTATTTTTTTCTATTTTCTTATCCAGACTACTGAGATGACTGGGTTTGGAGAGGTCAGCCTGGCACTGCTGGGCAACCTGGGGCTAACAGTTGCTGTTTCCATTGTAATTAGTGTAAGCCTGATATATATTTTTCAGAAGATCAGGTCCGAAGCAAAATTATTTCTTCTGATTTCAGTACTTATTTTACTCTACTCTCTTGGCAAAATGTTACATCTTTCCAGCCTGATAATCATAATGATATTTGGTCTCATTCTTGAGAACAGGGGAATCTTTTCCGGCAAAATAATTGGCAAAGTATTTGATTCAGAATCAGTTAATGTAGTATATAAAGACTTGAAACTCATTACTGTAGAATCAAGTTTTACCGTTAGAACGTTCTTCTTTGTTATTTTCGGCATGAGTATAGTCCTCTCTTCATTAAAAGACCTGAAGGTTATAGTTATATCTATTATCATTGTAGCTGTTCTTTTTGGACTGAGATATACTATATTCAGACTCTTCTCAAGGAAAAATTTTATGCCTGAAGCACTCCTCTCACCAAGAGGTTTGATTACTCTGCTTCTTTTTTACTCAATACCGGACGAACTGGTAGTCGATAGTTTTGATCCTGGCATACTTCTCTTTGTAATTTTATTGTCAAGCATTATTATGGCAATTACACTAATACGTAATAGAAAAAAGGGAGAGGATTCAGATACGGTCGCAGAAGTTACAGAAGAGACAGGTAATTCTCGTCAGATTTCTGATTTAGAGATGCCCGGTGGCACTGGTTCTTATGACGATCAATGCCAGACTTAGTTATATTTGATATATAATATGTTATATAATGTTCTTATGGGCTTTCTCAGAGGAATATTATTTCTATTTTTACGCAATTCTGACGCAATTAGTTTGAACAGTGATTTAATCTGATAACAAATTTATATTTTAACATGACTAATAATAGAAAATATCCTCTCTGGGCCAAGATAATACTTGGCATGTTCCTCGGTATTATCTGGGGACTGGTAGCAGTTAAAACAGGTATGGAGGATTTTACTGAGAACTGGGTGAAACCATGGGGGACTATATTTATTAAACTTTTAAAGCTGATTGCTGTGCCGCTGATATTTGTATCACTTGTTAAGGGAATAACCAGTGTTACCGATATTTCAAAACTTGGCAGGATCGGGATTAAAACAATTGGCCTTTATGTGTTTACTACAGTGGTGGCGGTTGTAATTGGATTGATATTTGTAAATGTTTTTAAGCCTGGCAACTCCTTTTCGCAAGAGTCACGTAATAAGTTTCAGCAACAGTATCAGCAGAATATTGCTGAGAAAGAGGCTCTTGCAGAAGGTGTAAAAAGTGGATCACCACTCTTTTTTTTCGAGGAGATGGTACCGGATAATATTATGAAGGCAGCTGGAGATAATTCAAAAATGCTGCAGATAATCTTCTTTTCAATATTGTTCGCAGTTGCAATGATAACCCTTAAAGTAAAACAAATAGAGGTTGTTAAAAGCCTGTTTGATGGTCTTAATGATATAATTCTTAAAATAGTGGACATCGTTATGATGTTTGCTCCTGTAGGAGTCTTTGCGCTCTTATCAGCCCTGATAGCAGAGTTCTCAGGCGATTCTGACTTGTTTGTTGCCCTGGGTAAGTATGCTGCCCTTACATTCTTCGGTATTCTTTTTATGATTCTGACAGTCTACCCGATCTATCTGAAACTGTTTACCAAAGTCAAAATCAGAAAGTTCTATAACGCCATATTTCCGGCTCAAATGGTAGCATTCTCTACCAGCTCATCGGCAGCGACTTTGCCGGTAACCCTTAAACAATGCAAAGAGAAGCTTAAAATATCTAAAAGTGTAGCAAACTTTGTGCTTCCGGTAGGAGTTACAATAAATATGGATGCCACTGCATTCTATCAGGTTATTTCAGCAGTGTTTATTGCACAGGTTTTTGGCCTTGACCTTACTATCTCTCAGCAATTAGCCATAGTATTAACGACTACACTTGCCTCCATCGGTGCTCCGGGAGTTCCGGGAGGAGCAATTATTATGCTGGTTATTGTACTGAGTTCAGCAGGTATCCCGGCTGAAGGGTTAGCTTTAATTATGGGAATTGAGAGGCCCCTTGATATGATGCGTACCGCAGCAAATATCACCGGAGATGCCACTGTTGCCTCAATTGTTGCGTCGAGTGAGAATGAGATAGGTAGCGAAGAACCTGAATAGAACAATAAGAAGATATTTAGAAAATCTTTGATTATGTGGAAAAGGATGCCTCTTTGGGCAAAGATAATTACGGGAATGGTTGTCGGTTTAATCTGGGGAATGCTGGCTGTGCAAATTGGCCTGAGCAGATTTACACTGGATTGGATAAAACCATGGGGTATCATATTTTTGAAACTTCTTAAACTTATTGCAGTACCGTTAATATTTGTTTCACTCGTTAAGGGTATCTCAAGCCTGACCGATATCTCAAAATTATCAAGAATAGGGGTTAAGACAATTACATATTATATTGTCTCAACTTTAATAGCCACATTCTTTGGTCTTCTCGTTGTAAACATGGTGAAACCCGGGGATACTTTTCCCGAGGAGAAAAGAATGGAATATATGGTTGAGTGGCAAAATACGATCAGCGAAAAAAAGGCAGTAGCAGAGGAGAGCAGCGAAAGTTCACCACTGTTTTTTCTGGAGGAGATGATACCGGATAATATTTTTAAAGCACTGGGGGATAATTCAAAAATGTTACAGATTATCTTCTTTGCAATCCTTTTTGCAGTATCAATGGTAATGCTTCCTGCTAAAAAGGTAAAAACCGTCACTGCTATATTTTCCGGGCTTAATGATATTGTAATCAAGATCATAGAAATAATAATGCGCTTTGCACCTATTGGTGTTTTTGCCCTTCTGGCAGGCGTTGTAGTTGATTTTGCCGGCGATACAGATATTTTTGTTGCTCTTGGAAAATACTTCTTCTCGGTTCTGATCGGGCTATTTCTAATGATTCTGTTTCTTTACCCGTTGTATCTTAAGATCTTTACAAAGGGAATAAGTCTTAAAAGGTTCTTCAGAGCCCTGTTACCGGCACAGATGGTTGCTTTCTCAACCAGTTCCAGCGCTGCGGCACTTCCTGTTACAATGAAGCAAAACATTGATGAACTGGGTGTTTCAGAAGAAATAGCAAATTTTGTACTTCCTGTCGGTGTCACTATTAATATGGATGCAACTGCATTCTACCAGGCTGTTGCAGCCGTATTCATTGCACAGGTTTATGGTATAGATCTAACAATTGCTCAGCAATTTACAATAGTCCTGATGGCCACGCTTTCTTCAATAGGTTCGCCCGGTGTGCCGGGAGGCAGTATAGTACTTGTCATTATGGTCCTCACATCGGTCGGACTTCCAGTGGAAGGGCTTGCACTGATTCTTGGTGTAGACAGGCCCCTGGATATGTTAAGATCATCTGTAAATCTTACCGGGGACTCTACAATATCATGTATAATTGCCTATAGTGAAAATGAACTGGGTATCCCCGAAAATAAACCGGATAAGGAAGAAACCGGTTGATTTAAGATTTGAAGAGTAAATTTTCAACTTCAGAAATCACAGATCGTTAACCGAGTATCCTGAGTTTGCGATAGCAAGCAATGGGTACGAGCTCACCGAAGGTAATGGGTGTTCGTAAATCGTTTTCTTGAATATCCCAGCCTGCCTGGTCTGGCAGGAGCGCAACTGAAGTATGGAGTGACCAAAGTTTAAGTCTTTTCAATCTTAATCGTCTTTTAGCTCTCATCTGCAATAAACAAAAGAGATATATTTCTATACAATTTCATTGTGTAATTGACTGATAGTCTGTTCTATTCGTCATTGTTATTACATATCTCAACCTCTTCCTGCTCTGATATTTAAAATTGTAGCGGGGTAGGGCAGGAAATTTCATAAAGAATTTGTCTTTCACTTTTTTTTATACCCGGAATATATAATTAAACGCTAAATCAAAATTTAGTGAAAGATCTTATACTCTTTCTGTTATGATTAAAATAAAATAAGTAATCAGGAGAAAAGTAAAATCAGATGTTACAAATGGAATAAAACAATAAAATATTTACATGTTACAAATGTAAAATGGTGAATATTTACTAGATATAGTGTAATATTACAATTGTAACCATGATTTATGATTACAAATGTAACAAAACTGATATACAACGACATATTAAACATAAAGTGTTCATAATCAGCACTATAATAGATATAACTAATGTTCTGGATTGTCAATAATGGCATGTTTTAGTGGTATTTAAGTAAATTACATTAGAAAAAGATATTAATTAACATAATACCAGATGATTACAGATCTAATATGAATAAATACTTAAAATAAGCAGGTTTTATAAAATCCTATAAAACAATTGTATATAAATGCATCGGTTTTACTGATTTTTGCAGGATTACAAATGTAATGCAATAAAGTTACAGATGTAATATATATAATTATTACATTTGTAAATCAACTACATTTTCTATGAAAGAGAGAATTTTACAGTTTTTACGTAGCGAGAACAAAACATCTTCTCAGCTGGCTGATGAAATCGGTGTTCAGCCCTCGAGTATTTCACATATAATCTCCGGACGTAATAAGCCGAGTCTGGATTTTGTATTAAAAATGCTTGATACGTATGGTGATCTGGAGACTGATTGGTTACTTTTTGGACGTGGTGAGATGTTTAAAAACCAGATAGCTGATTCTTTATTCGATGATAACTCCTTTTCGGATAACCATAAGGGAGATAATATGGTAAATTCCGACAAAAAAGCTGCTTTTTCTGTTGTTAATATGGATAATGATAGTAAAGAAGCAATTGAAAATACTTCAACTGAGGCAGAATCTGAAAAAAAGTCCTTACAGAAGGTTATAATACTCTATTCAGACAATTCGTTTTCAGAGTATAGCAAATCATAGTGCCTTAGAAATTGTATATTTGCATCAAAATATACACTTGATGACTAAGAGAACCGAGGATCTTAGAATAGTTTCCCGTAGAATTATTAATGAAGAATATTTTGTACTTGATCTTAAATCCGGTTGTGATGACCTTTTGATCTTTCCCGGTCAGTTTGTGCAGGTCAGGGTTGATAACAGTATGGGTACTTTTTTAAGAAGACCAATATCTGTATATGATGTTGATTCTTCAAAAGGTATTATTTCATTGTTAATTAAGGTGGTAGGAGAAGGAACCCGTGCTTTATCAGAGTTAGGGAGTGGCGATAATATAAATATTATTTACCCGCTAGGAAACAGCTTTACCTTTCCAGGGATTGGTGAGAAACCTCTTCTTGTTGGTGGTGGTGTTGGGGTGGCTCCTCTATACTTTCTTGGAAAAATGATACGGGAAAGAGGAGGAGAACCGCAGTATATTCTTGGGTACAGGTCAGAAAATCAGATTATTGACTATGATAAATTTTCTGAAATCGGGAATGTAATGATCACTACCGAAGATGGGTCAAAGGGATATCATGGGATGGTTACTCAACACCCTGGTTTTTCAAAAGGAGGATATAACAGGATATTTTGTTGTGGGCCTGATCCTATGATGAAAGCTGTAGCATCACTTGCTCTTGCCGGGAATATTCCTTGTGAAGTTTCACTTGAAAATATGATGGCTTGCGGTATTGGAGTTTGCCTTTGCTGCGTTGCTGATACTGTAAACGGAAATGTCTGTACTTGTACCGATGGACCTGTTTTTAATACTAAGGATTTAAAATGGCAGATTTAACTACTACTATCGGTAACCTGAAAATGAAAAACCCGGTTATGACAGCCTCGGGTACATGTGGGTTTGGGAAAGAGATTGAAGACTTTTTTGATCCGTCTGAACTTGGTGCCATCATTATGAAGGGAACTACACTTGAGAACAGGGAGGGAAATGATTATCCCAGATTGGCAGAGACCGCTTCAGGGATGCTTAACTCGGTCGGACTTCAAAACAAGGGAATAAAGAATTTTATTGATAATATCCTGCCTGGTATCAGGGATTATGATACAAACCTGATAGTAAACGTAAATGGCAGTACCATTGATGATTATATAGAATTATCAGGTATTGTTGACGGGCTGGAACAGATCAACGCCATAGAGCTTAATATCTCCTGTCCAAATGTCAAAATGGGAGGTATGGTTTTTGGCACTCACCTCCCTACAGCTACAAAAGTAATAAAGGAGGTACGAAAGGCATATAGTAAGACCTTAATAGTGAAATTATCACCAAATGTGACTGATATTACTGAGTTTGCAAGGGTGGCACAGGAAGAGGGTGCAGATGCTGTCTCTTTAATTAACACACTATTGGGTATTGCTATAGATGCGAGATCAAGAAAACCGGTTCTTTCTACCATTACAGGTGGTTTGTCGGGTCCTGCAATAAAGCCTGTTGCCCTTAGGATGGTATGGCAGGTAGCTAAAACTGTAAGCATTCCTGTTATTGGAGTAGGTGGTATTATGTCTGCAGAAGATGCAATTGAATTTTTTCTCGCTGGAGCGACAGCTGTACAGGTGGGTACTGCAACATTTATCGAACCCGATGCGGCTTTGAGAGTTGTCAGGGGAGTGAACAGTTACCTTGATGAGAATAATTTTGACTCAGTTTCAAAGCTTATTGGCCAACTCAACTAATTTTTTTTAATAAATATTTTTAGAATAACAAAAAGGGGTGAAAAAATTAAACTTTTCTGACCCCTTTTTAAGTAAATATTAACTCAAACACGATTCAAAGTTAATAAATATAATATTAATTACAAACAGGTTGGTCTTATTTTATAATTTATTCGTTTTCTTAATATTTTATAATTTATTACCTTGCAGTCTAAAATAATTAAACAAAAAAGTAATATTATGACCAAAAACTTACAGATTGATAATCTTGACAGGAAGATTCTTAATATTATTACAAAAAATGCAAGAATCCCTTATCTTGAAGTTGCACGTGAATGCAACGTTTCCGGGGCAGCTATTCATCAGCGTGTTCAGCGTTTAATTAAAATCGGTGTTATTATGGGATCTGAATTTAAAGTTGATCCTGTTTCTGTTGGTTATAAAACCTGTGCATATATTGGTATTTTCCTTGAAAACCCTGGAAAGTATAAGGAGATAATAAAAGAGTTCAATAATGTACCGGAAATAATAGAATGTCACTATACTACCGGAAATTATTCTCTTTTTATTAAGGTTTATGCCAGGGATAATGAACACTTGCGGATGATATTAACCGATAGAATACAGACTCTCGGTGGTATTACAAGTACAGAGACCCTTATATCACTTGAGGAATCCATAAACAGGCAAATTGTCCTGCAGGTTGATTAATTATTTGTCATCATTTTTTTATTAAGTTCCGAATTTATTAAAGTTTCGAAGATTAATGAGTTATATATTTTCAGGAAAGAATGTTATAGTTACCGGTGCCAGTTCAGGCATCGGACTCTCAATAGTACATGAGTTTGCCAGGGCCGGATCAAATGTGGTTATGGCGGCCCGCTCAATTGATAAGTTGAACAGTGAAGTTGTTAAGTTAAGAGATAACGGTTATAGTGTTTTTGCGGTTAAAACAGACGTGGCAATTGAGAACGATTGTAAAAAACTGGTTGATGCTACCATTGATAAGTATGGTTCAATCGATATTCTTGTAAATAACGCAGGAATTTCAATGCGATCTGACTTTATTGATGTAGATATGAAAGTTCTAAAGAGATTGATGGATGTAAACTACTGGGGAACAGTTTATTGTACAAAATATGCGCTGCCACACCTGCTTGAGACAAAGGGCTATCTGGTTGGAGTGTCTTCTGTTGCAGGATTACAGGGATTACCTGGGCGTGCAGGTTATTCAGCTTCCAAGTTTGCACTTCACGGATTTCTGGAAACTATAAGAATCGAGAATTTTATGTCCGGCTTGCATGTTATGGTTATTGCACCTGGATTCACCTCTTCAAGTATCAGGCAAAATGCCCTTTTAGCAGACGGTTCACCACAGGGAGTATCTCCCCGCAAAGAGGCAAAAATGATGAAATCCGAATATGTGGCAAAATGGGTATTAAAGGGAATCAGAAAAAAAAAGCGTACCAAGATACTTACATGGGAGGGAAGACTTACAGCCTTATTTCAGAGAATTGTACCCTGGATTGTCGACTGGCTGATATACCGGGAGATGGTTAGCGAACCCCATTCACCAAACAAGCACTAATTATAAATCTTTTATTATCAGCATGGTAGGACTAATTGAGAAAAATTAGTCTCACTTTTGTAATGTTTATTGTGGTTAGACGTCATCATAGTGGTATTGAATTATTAATTTAAATTTTAAAATCATGAAAAGGATAATAACAATTACCCTAATGACGCTGATAGCTGTTTCTATTACAGCCCAGAGTTCAGTCGATAAACTTTTTAACAAATACCAGGGCAGGGATGGTTTTGTTTCCATAACTATAAATGGTAATCTGCTTAAGTTTCTTGCAGAGAGTGATGATTCTGATGATGACTTCTTAAAGCATGCAGATAAGTTTACAACTATCAGAATTCTCGTTCAGGAGGACGATGAAATGGAGATAGAGAACTTTTATGACATGGTTATTGATGAGGTTAGCAAGTCAGGTTATGAAGAGATGGTATCTGTAAAATCAGCAGATGAGGATCTGAAAATCCTTGTAAAAGCTGATGGCAAAGTGTTTAAGGAGTTTTTGTTAATTGCCGGAGGTGACGACAATGCACTTATCCAGATAAAAGGTAGTATGACCTTTAATGATGTAAAGGAGATGAGCACTTCATTTCAAGATGGCAAGGGGATCAGCGGAATAAGTGGTATTGATATTTTCTAATTAGTAGTACCTTTACTATTCAATATTACTTTTGCCATTGAAATGACCAGAGGCGAATTCGAAAGAGAAATATTACCTGTAAGCCGCAATCTGTACCGTTTTGCATTTCGTCACCTCTCTTCAAGGGAGGAGGCGGAAGATGCGGTGCAGGAAGTGTTTATTAAACTCTGGAAAATGAAGGACAGGCTGATACAATACAATAGCGTGAACGCATTGGCCATGACTATGACCCGAAACTATTGTCTCGATATGCTAAGGAAACGGGGTAGAGAATTTGGTGAAAATTACCTGCCTGTTAATACCAGAGCATCAGGACAGGATCCACACGAAGAGTCTGAAAATAAGGAATCGGTCAGAGTACTGATGAAAATTATTAACACATTACCTGAAAATCTCAGAAGAGCTATCCTGATGAGGGATATCGATGGATACGACTACAATGAAATTGCTGAAATATTGGAGATTAATATCAGCACTCTCAGGGTAAATATTTTCAGAGCCAGAAAAATTGTAAGGAATAAATTTATAGAATTGAATTATGAACCTGCAGGAATTAAGACAACTTCTTGATAAGTATTATGAAGGTACATCTTCATCACAGGAGGAGACTATTCTTATCTCTATGTTGAATGATGATAACCTGCCTGCTGAATTTTTAGCAGATCAAAGAATGTTTGCCCTTTTTAAGGAGGAGCGTGAGATCCCTGAGCCGGATGATGGATTTGAAGGCCGTATAATGGGTGCCATTGATAAATCTGAGAATGAGTTACGCACTGTTTCTCTGAAACGCACGATATACTCAATAGTATCTGTGGCAGCATCCCTGCTTATTGTGGTTATCTCATATTTTATTATTAACGCAAACCGGCCGGTTGACACTTTTGATGATCCGGTACTCGCATATAATGAAACGATGAAAGTGCTTCACGACGTCTCAATGAATCTGAATAAGGGATCCCAGGCTATTGAAGAGCTGGCCGTTTTTGATGTTGCCAGATCAAATCTTAGTAAGATATCAATCCCCCGGGAGGTTATAGTCAGAGAGATGAGCTCTCTCAGGTATATTGAAAAAGGATTCTCAATGCTATATTCCGGAGATGAATAATAATATTAAAGTGATATACTGTCAGGATATTTAATAATAACTATATTAGAAACGAAAACTAAAATAAAATGAAAAAGAGAGTTACAATACCCGCAATACTTCTTTTCATTACTCTGGCTGCTTTTGGCCAGAATAACCCGATTGATGAACTGTTCGATAAATATTCAGGGCAGGAGGGTATTACTACAATCTATATTTCGAGCAGGATGTTCAGTATGATAGCTCAGGCTGATCTTGACGATGAAGAGTTGGAGAAATTGATTGATAATCTTAAATCTATCAGGATTATGACGATCTCAGACAGCCTGCTTAATAGGAAGATCAATTTTTACGAAGAGTTGGGAAAGAAGCTCGATTATAATAAGTATGAAGAACTTATGGTTGTTAAGGATGGTGGTAAGGACTTAATATTTCTTATCAGGGAAAAGGGTAAGAGAATCGAAGAATTGCTTATGGTTGGAGGGGGAGGAACAGGATCCAATGTTCTTCTCTCGATTAAGGGAGATCTTGATCTGAATAATATTGCTGAAATTTCAAAAAGTATTGGAATTGACGAACTGAAGGATATAAATACTCAAACTAAAAAGAAATATGATTAGGAAAGTAGATCTGTTAATTGCTTTTGCCTTACTTATATCTGTTATTCTGCCCGGATGCAGCGGTGAAAAAAAGAACCAGGAGATTTTTGATGAATTTGAAGGGGAGGAGGGCATATATATGATAAAGCTTCCACCTGGTCTTTTCCTGGGAATGCTGAGCATGGGAGATGGTTGTGATATTGAGCCATCAGATATCGGCGACATTGATATGGTAAAGGTTATGATATTTGATCAGAACAAGGCAGCAAACAGAACTTCTGGTGAACTGATTGATGAGATAAAGGGTAAGTTCGACAAGTTTGGTTATGAAATGATAATTCAGTTTAATAGCAGCGGCTCCGATATATCTGCCTATATACTTGAGAATGGAGATGATGTAACTGACCTTATGGTACTTGTAAACGAGGGATCGACAATGATAGGTATGGGACTTTCAGGCAAGCTTGATGCCGGATCAATAATGAAATTCGCCTCTGAAGTAGACTATGAGCAATTCCGGGGTTTTATCAACTAAACTTTGCGTTTTTTGAGCCCTTTATCTGAATGAGATTCCGAAACCGGCGCTAACTACATTATACTGAGCCCTTGTATAATCTGCATGTATTGTAAGCACACCAAATTTTAAACGCCCACCCACATTAAATCTGAGTCCGGAAAAATTTTCTATTGTAATTGCTTCAATATCTTTATCTTCCAGTACGCCATTATCGGTGTAAATAGGTGTAGTGGTTGAGATATCTATATCAACAGTTGGAATTGGAATATTTCCCTCAAAATCAATAACTGTTATAGTTGATGCGTAACCAATTCCGACAAAACCCGTTACTATGGGAAGATCTATTGACCCCACAAGTGAGAGATTCCATGCTGTCACATCAAGATTTATGTATTGATCGATAAAGTCTTCAGCAGAATATGTAACGTAGTGGTCATAATTATCAGGTTTAACGGTCATCGGGATTGAGGCAGAAAGCTTTGAATAACCTCCAAATGCAGATATATTAACCGGAAGTATTTTTAATGGTTTAATGTATTGTGAGATACTGTGTACCAGTCCGCCTCCATAAAGCTTAACTGATCCTTCCTGAATCGGAGTGTGCGGAATATACCGGATCTTTAGTTCTGTACCCAGGGGCATCCCGATGCCAACCTGTAGCATTGGAGATGGAATAACACCAACTCCTGTACCTTGAGGGCTATTAACGTTAATAATGGGAATAACATAACCATTAACAGTTTCAACCATCTGAAGTTCCGGTCCGGGTGTTTTGACTCCGGCAATAGTGGGAGCAATAGAGTTTGAAGGATCAACCAATGTAAGGTTAGTTAGACCAATATCGTTGAGATCAAACTCTTTGGCAGTTTCAGGAACGAAACCTACACAAACTGAAAGAGTTATATCAAACCCTCCGAATTTGTGTGGTTTAGCAGTATTGTACCAGGCTGAATTAAAACCCGCCCCAAAAGCATTCGCATATGGAGTAATATATGCCTCAAGAAGATTCATGCCGTCATCAATTCCTGCTTTCAGAAAATCACCATCATACTGGCCCTTTGCATTTTGGGTAAACATAAGTGATCCTGCCAGTATTAAAACTGATAATATTTTTGCGGGTTTGGCTGTCATAATAAAAAGATTTAAAGTTTATGCTAATGTAAACTTTATAGTAGAATTTTCAAAGAATGGGTTGAAAAAGGATATTAATACTCAGGACAAGACATCTCCAGTCGTCTTCAAAACCCATTCAGGTTCATTTTTACTGTCGGTATCAATAGCAGAAATTATTATTACATAAAATACGATAACATAGGTGTGAGGTATCTTTCTCTTTCTCATACTGGTAGATTTATTGTTCATTCCCAAAGAGCCAAAAATAGTAAAATCCGGCTTAGAATCACTATTTTTGCGGTACGATGAAGCAGACTATGGAGCAAATTGAGAGAGTAATACGGAACAGGTACAGGGCACTGTTACGGGCATCTGAAGGGAATATTCCAAAGACCGATTATAAGAAGATCAGGATGGCTCTTAATATGCTTATCAGGTGCAATAATAATAAGACTACTCTTACTGGTGAACATGCTGTGATTCATGCTCTTTCGGTTGCACGGATTGTGGTATCTGAAATAGGATTGGGTACTGTTTCTGTGATGGCTACATTATTAAATGGTTGTAAAGAGGAGTTGGAGTGGCCGGAGCATGATATTTTACATAAGTTCGGCCAAAGTACCCTGGATGTGTTAACCGGGCTTAATAAGATTGAGGATATCCAAACGGCAACTTCATCCTATAATGCTGATAATTTCCTGAAACTTATTCTGAGTCTTGCTGATGATATTCGGGTTATTCTTATAACACTTGTAGATAGACTGGAATACATGCGGAATTTAGATGGTGCAGAACCGGAAACAAGATTAAAAATTGCATCTGAGTCCTACTTTCTATATGCACCCCTCAGTCATCGCCTGGGCTTATATACATTGAAGTCGGAGATGGAAGATCTGGCTATGAAGTACCTCGATCCTGAGGCATACGAAATTGTAAGGGATAAGATCAAACAGACAGCAGCCTCAAGGAACAGGCTGATACGGGAATTTTCTTTTCAGGTTCGTGAAAAACTGGATAAGCTTGACTTTAAATATAGTATAAAAAGTCGCACTAAATCAATACATTCCATTTGGCAGAAAATGAAAAAGCAGGGTGTCGATTTCAAAGAGGTTTTTGATCTTTTTGCCATTCGGATAATAATTGAAACAAGAGAGAATAAGGAGAAATCGGATTGTTGGCAGGTTTATTCGTTGGTGACAGACCTCTATCAGCCTAACCCCAGCCGGCTCAGGGACTGGATATCTGTTCCCAAATCAAATGGTTATGAGTCGTTACATACAACTGTGATCGGACCAAAGGGTAAATGGGTGGAGGTTCAGATTCGTACTACCAGGATGGATAATATCGCAGAGAAAGGTTTGGCTGCACACACAATATACAAGGGATTAGCAGGTTACAACGGACTGGATGCATGGCTTTCTCGTATGAGGGAGGTACTTGAATCGCCTCATGATAAGGAAGAGTCAGTAATCGATAATGTTAAGTCAGATTTTTATTCCGATGAGATTATTGTTTTTACCCCAAAGGGGGAACTGAGAAGATTGGGGCAGGGAGCCACAGTACTTGATTTTGCATTTGAGATACACTCCCAGGTAGGTGCTACATGTGCAGGAGGGAAGGTAAACGGTAAGAATGTAAGCATCAGGCATCAGCTAAATAATGGAGATAAAGTAGAAATTATTACATCAAAAAACCAGAAACCAAAGCAGGACTGGCTCTCATTTGTAGTAACGTCAAAGGCAAAATCACGTATTAAGGTTGCTCTCAATGAGGAGATTGTAAAAGCTGCAGCAGAGGGGAAGGAGATTTTGTTAAGGCGCCTGAAGAATTGGAAGATTGAATTTAATGACCTGCTTGTCAGGAGAGTGATTGACCATTACGAACTGCCCAATGCAAGAGAGCTTTACTATCTGATATATAATGAAAAAATCGATCTTCTGCAGATCAAAGAGGTGCTCAGGGAGAGCAGAGAGAGCAGAGAGAGCAGGAAGACAAAACATGTTACTGATAATATAGCTGAAAAAGCAGGTCAGGAAGATAAGTTGCCGGAAAACAATGTTTTTATTGATGAGAAGCTTCGTGACTTTCTTATTATTGAGAATAAGGTAGACGGATTGGATTATAAGCTTTCACAATGCTGCAACCCGGTTATGGGAGATAAAGTTTTTGGTTTTGTTACAATTACAGAAGGTATAAAGATCCATCGAATAAATTGCCCGAATGCTCATTATATGATGACTAACTTTCCTTACCGTATCATCATGGCCAGATGGACAAAAGGGGAGGAAGGAGGCGCTTTTCAAACCTCTGTAAAGATCTCCGGAATTAATGACCATGCGATGATTTCCAAAATCCATGAAGTAGTCTCTTCATATAGAGTAACTCTTCGAAATTTCAATTACCAGAATAATTATGGCATGTTTGAAGGAACAGTTTATTTGTTTGTTCCTAACATCAATACTCTTAACGGTTTAATAAAAAAGTTATTATCGATTAAGGGGGTTTTGAAAGCGGTAAGGATCGACAGGTGATTTTTGTTATTCAGCTATAAATAGTATTTTTACAGCATGCAAAGATTATTCTATATTTTATTATTGCTGTTCCTGTTACAACCTGTTTCGGGACAGTATAATTATCTGCATCCCGGAAGCTTTTTTATGCCGGTTCCTGCCCCCGGAAGTTTAAGCTCTGGTATGAACCGGGACGATGTATCATACAATCCAGGTTTGAAATACAGCTTACAGACGGGTATAAATTATAATGTTTTAAGTGGCTTTAATTCAGTTACATCGTTCTTCTCACCTGAACTGTTTATTCCGGTTAATGCGAAGTTTGCTTTTGAGGTTGGCGGGACTTTTATGACCACCTCTTTCAATAGTTCAGTTGAGCAGTTTACAGGGAGAATGAATGATTTTATCGCTTTTGCCAGGGGTATCTATTCTGTAAATGAAAATCTTATCGTTTATGGAGAGTATGCCAGGTCGATGCTTCATAATTTCCCACAGCAAAATGCGGGTTTTGAGAGTATTACAATGGGTATGGAGTATTGGGTAACGCCCTCTTTCCGGATCGGGGCCAGTGTTACATCCACCACCGGAATCAATCCTTATTACCTGAATAGCCTTAATCCGTATGGCCCGTACGGTCAGTATGGATATCGGACTCCGTTTTATTAGAAGATAGATTGGTTTCAGGTTCCCAACTTTAGCTCACTTATAACTTTAGTCACTTATAACTTCTTCTTAATATCTCGGATCTGTAACAACAGGCAGTTTAGCCATCTTTTCCACCTCCATTGAGGGATATCCGAACTCTTCTGTTATTTTCCCGAGCAGCAGGTATGTTCCGCTTCCCCTGAAGGGGTACTTCTTAAGTGACCGGGGAAAGTGTGTTGTATCAAAGAAACTTCCCTCTTCATCAATGAGATTGCCAAAATTCATCCATTCCTTCCTGATTGTCTTGATATATTTCACTGTAACCAGGTGTCCGACCATTCTTACTTTCTGTCCGATATGATGGTTCATCTCGCCTGCTTTAACAGAGCCCCTGAATGATGTTTTGAGCATATCAAACCAGCTCATAGTTACGGGAAAGCCCAACAGTTCGATCTCATCGTATGCATCTTCAATCTGTTTATTGTCGAGTTGCGGTAGTCTGAATTGTCTTTTTGGATTTTCAAAAAGGGTGCGTGACCGTTCAGTTTTGTTTTTATTTAACGTCAGGTGTGTTTCCCATAACAGTTCAGATTTACTTTTCCCTGTGAAACGTAGTGCCCCTATCCTGATAAGTAAAATCACCTGTTCCAGTCCCGGCCTTATTCTTCTCACAAAGTCTTCAAGATCAATAAAATGACCTTCGCATTTGCGGATTTTTTCAATAATTGTTGCGACTGAGTTTTCAAGACCCTGTATATGAATAAATCCCAGGTATATATCATTTCCTTTTATTGATGTAGTATAGTTGCTGTTGTTGACGCATGGCAACTCTGTATTTGCACCGTATCTCTTTGCTTCGTGAACATATACCCATGTTTTGTAGAATCCTCCGAAGTTATTTATTACCGCTACCATAAACTCGAGAGGGTAGTGGGCTTTGAGAAAAAGACTCTGGAAACTTTCCACGGCATAGGATGCTGAATGAGCTTTTGAAAACGAATACCCCGCAAATGACTCAATTTGTCTCCATACCTCCCTTATTATATCTTCGGGGTAGCCTTTAGAGCGGCAGTTGCTGAAAAATTTATCAGTGATCTTTCTTATTTCGCTTTTTGACCTGTACTTGCCGCTCATTGCGCGCCTCAATGTGTCTGCATCAGACAGATCAAGACCTGCAAAATGGTGACATATCTTCAGTACATCCTCCTGGTAGACCATTACACCGAATGTTTCGCTTAATTGTTCTTTCATGACAGGATGGATATACTCAAAGTTATCACGGTTATGAAACCGGTAGATATACTCTTTCATCATCCCCGATCTGGCTACACCCGGGCGTATCACTGAGCTGGCTGCAACGAGAGTGGAGTAGTCGCTGCATTTCAGCTTTGTGAGCAGTCCTCTCATAGCCGGACTCTCAATATAGAAACATCCCTTTGTTTCACCTCTGCGTAAAAAATCAATCACCTTTGTATCTTGCTTAAACTTCTGAATTTCATGAACATCCACATCTATACCCCTGTTTTTCCTGATTATTGAGGCACTTTCACTGATATGCCCGATGCCTCTCTGGCTAAGTATATCAAGCTTTTCAAATCCAAGTTCTTCTGCCACATACATATCCCACTGGGTTGCGGGAAGCCCTTTTGGCGGCATATCAAGAGCTGTATAACATGTAATAGGCTCTTCGGATATCAGAATACCTCCTGCATGTATGCTTCTCATATTGGGATAGTCGGCAATGTAATTGCCTGTGTCAAAGATCTTTTTAGATATACTGTTGTTGCTATCAGCAGAGGAAGGATCTGATATCAGGTTATCTATCTCTTCTTTTGGCAGACCATGTACTTTGCCCAGTTCGCGTACAATTGATTTTCCCCTGAAAGTGCTCATTGTTCCAAGTAGTGCGGTATGTCGGGAGCCATATCTTTTAAAAATATAATCCTGTACTTCATCCCTCTCTTTCCACGAATAGTCTATATCAAAATCGGGTGGAGTACTTCTTTTGGGATTAATGAATCTTTCAAAGTAAAGGTTTAGATCAATTGGATCAACATTGGTGATCTTCAGACAGTAAGCAACAATAGAATTTGCCCCGCTACCTCTTCCGATATGGTAAAATCCGCGTGACATTGAGTATCGTATTATATCCCATGTAATAAGAAAATATGATGAAAATCCCAATTTATCTATTATTTCAAGTTCATGCTGTATTCTCTCTTTTGCTATTGTGTTGCTATTGCCATACCTGTATCTCATACCGTCCCATGCCAGTTTTTCCAGCAATATCCTGTCGTCATACCTGCTGACTGAGAAGACCTGTTTATTCTTAGGGATCTTATTATCGAAAGAGATATTACAGTCATCCAGTATTTTAACGGTATTTTGAATTATCATGGGATAATGCTTAAATGCCCTGATGATCTGGCCGGGAGAAATAAAGATCTCATCAGTGGCAGCCTGCTGGGATTTTCGCAGGTGGCTCAGAAGTATATTATTATCTATTGCCCTCAGGTTACGGTGAATCTCAAATCCCTGTCTGTCGGGGAATGTTATCGGACTAAGCACTACCATTCTGTTCTTATTGAGTCTTGCGAGTGATGATACGAGTTTCCCTGTCTCAGATGGTTTGATGCCGATAAATTCATTTTCTTTCAATCTGGGAGGTCTCCTGTTAATATGATATATGACGTATGCATTATTAAATTCGGGGGCAGGAAAGGGCAGGGACTGTTTACTGAAATTGTATTTTGTAAGAAATTCGTTCACCTCTCTCAATCCTTCATTATTACGAGCTAAGCAGATGTATAACAGTTTATTGCCGTTCCTGAATTCAATTCCTGCCACAGGCTTTATCCCTGCCTTGTAACAATCATTTACAAAATATGGGATACCTGTGGAGTTGTTTATATCGGTAAGCGCGATGGTCTCTGCATTGACTGCCCTGGCTGCAGCTATCAGTTGTTCCATGGTGTAGATTCCGTATCTCAGACTGTAATATGAGTGGCAGTTTATGTACATGATTTAAGGCATAAGGCATAAGGCGTAGGGCTCTGTAATTCAACTCTTCAATTTAATAATACATTTTCCTAAGTCTTTCGTCCATGTTTTTATGTTCATTTAGCCTGTTTTCAAGCTTTTTAAGCGCTTTTTCCTCTTTTTCGGAGATAGTGGTATGTTCCGCAGGCTCTTTTGATCGCATTTTGTCCGAAACGCTTTCTGAGGCTATCCATAGTCATGTACAGGCTCACCATCTCCGGGGTGTCTTCAAACATATTAAGTTGTTGCACACCTCTTACAAGATGGCTGAACCTTACTCCGATAAGTCTTATCAGCATCCGTCTTTTGTAGAGTCTGGTGAAAAGTTCTCTGGCTGCATCGATCAGTATATGGTCGAATGAGGTATATGGTATTCGTTTCTGCAGACTATGGGTGTCGAAGTTTGAGTACCTTATCTTAACAGTTATGCATGATGTAAGCTTCTCCTGTTTGCGCATTTTCCATGTTATATTTTCAACCATCGATATCAGTATTTGGTTGAGTCTCAGCAGGTCTGTTGTGTCTTTGTCAAACGTCCTTTCTGTGCTTATCGATTTCTGTTCGAAATAATTTATCACCGGAGTATTATCAATTCCATTCGATTTTTTCCATATATCCATCCCGTTTTTCCCCATCAGGCTTGTCATCATCTCCGGTGGTATCTGCCGCAGTGTATGTATCGTTGATACTCCCATTGAACGTAGCAGCCGGTAACTTTTCTGACCTACCATAGGTATTTTTCGTATGGAAAGGGGATCAAGAAAAGGTATTACATACTCTCCCCTGACCTCTTTTTCTCCATTGGGCTTGGCTTCGCCTGTTGCTATTTTTGATACAGTCTTATTTACTGAAAGACCGAGTGAGATGGGGAGTCCGGTCTCGTTTATAATAGTACTTCTTAACTCGTGAGCCCACTTCAAATTGCCAAAAAACCTGTCCATCCCTGTCAGATCAAGGTAATGTTCGTCTATGGATGCTTTTTCGTATAGTGGTGCCTTTTCAGCGATAATATCTGTTACAGTATGCGAACATTTGCTGTACGATTCCATATCACCTCTTATAAATACTGCATCCGGACATAAATTACGGGCCATTCTTATTGGCATCGCTGAACTCACCCCAAACTGTCTGGCCTCATAACTGCACCCGGCTACAACACCCCTGTCAGATAACCCGCCTATTATTACGGGCATACCGTTAAGACGGCTGTTTTTTAATCTCTCTACAGAGACAAAAAATGTATCGAGGTCCATATGTAAGATTGTTCTTTTCATGTATGTGAGGCGAAAGACAAACGACAAACGACAAACGGAAAACGGCATAAGGCATAAGGCGAAAGTCAAATGTCAAATGTCAAATGTTAGCAACCAGTAACCCGCTAACCTGGAACCTGAAACCTGGAACCCGGAACCTGCAACTATTTTTTCATTTTTTTGCTTTTTAAATTATCATCCCCTATCTTTGATTAGAAATTAATCAAATTATTGATTATAATATAATCACAAATTATGTATTTTGCAAAAAACATTAAATTTTTACGTAAACGCAGGGGGCGTACTCAGGATGAGGTGGCTTCAGCACTCGGATTGAAACGTTCTACATTGAGCGGATATGAAAATTGTGTTGCTGAGCCGGGGATAGATGTACTTGTTGCATTCTCAAAATATTATGAGATAGCTGTTGATACCATGCTGAAGATGGATCTTACTCTGCTCAGGGAGAGTCAGCTCGGTGAGCTGGAGCGTGGGTTTGACGCCTATCTTACGGGAAGCACCATAAGGGTGCTGGCAACAACTGTCGACAGTGAAAACAGTGAAAATATTGAACTTGTGCCTGAAAAGGCCAAGGCAGGATATCTTACCGGTTATGCCGATCCTGAATTTATAGGTGAATTGTCTGTTTTTAATCTTCCTTTTCTCTCTTCAAACAGGAAATATCGTACATTTCAGCTCAGGGGTGACTCAATGTTGCCGATACCTGACGGATCATGGGTAACCGGCGAGTATGTGCAGGACTGGTTTGATATAAACGATGGCAATGCATACATCGTGTTTACCATGGATGATGGTATAATGTTCAAGATTGTAGAAAACAGGATAAAGGAGGAGGGCAGGCTTAACCTGTTTTCACTGAATCCTGTATATGAGTCCTTCTCAGTTCGTATAAGTGAAGTCAGAGAGGTATGGAAGTTCGTGAATTTTATTAGTAATGAACTGCCTGAACCTGTATTGCCCGAAAAGGAACTGATCAATACAGTTGCAGCGATGAAGCACGACCTTGATCTGTTGAAGCTTAAAACAAAGACCCATCCGCTGTCTGAATAGTTGAGGCGATCGGGAAGGATTCCCCGTTACTTCTCCCTTTTCAGGAAGTTTCAAATTATAGACTGCTTTTCTCTCTAAATCAAAGAATTAATTGTACTTTTGCGGCCCAAAACAGGTAGGTATGCAGTCAATCAGAAATATAGCAATTATTGCCCATGTTGACCATGGTAAAACAACTCTTGTCGATCGTATAATACAGGAATGTAATGTGATAAACGAGTATGAAGACCGTGGAGAGCTTATACTCGATAGCAATGACCTCGAAAGGGAAAGGGGTATTACTATTCTCTCCAAGAATGTTTCGGTAAGATATAACGACGTAAAGATCAATATTATAGATACACCCGGTCATGCCGATTTCGGGGGGGAGGTAGAGCGTGTATTGAAGATGGCTGACGGAGTTTTATTACTGGTTGATGCATTTGAGGGGCCAATGCCCCAGACAAGATTTGTGTTAGGAAAAGCTGTTCAACTCGGATTAAAACCGATAATTATAATAAATAAAGTGGACAAAACGAATTGTAAACCTGATGAGGTACAGCAGGATATATTTGACCTGATGTATAATCTTGATGCATCGGAAGAGCAGCTTGACTTTGAAACAGTTTTCGGATCTTCAAAAGAGGGATGGATGAGTATGGACTGGCGAAAACCGGAAAAAGATATAAAAGTACTGCTCGATACCATAATTAGTGAAATTCCTGAGGCTCCGTCTGTTGAAGGGACACCCCAGATGCAGATTGCCTCACTTGATTTTTCAAATTATGTAGGACGAATTGCAATTGGAAGAGTATTCAGAGGTGAACTTATTTCAGGAGTTGATTATTCCATATGCATGAGTAATGATGTTCGTAAAAAGATTAGAATTAAAGAGTTATACGAGTTTGTAGGTTTAGGAAGAGAAAAAGTCAGCAGTGTCAGAAGTGGTGATATTTGTGCGATTGTCGGACTTGATGATTTTGAGATCGGGGATACGGTTGCTGCACTGGAATCCCCGGAACCACTGCCCCGTATCTCTGTCGATGAACCAACAATGAGTATGCTTTTTACCATCAATAATTCACCTTTCTTTGGGAAGGAAGGGAAATTTGTTACATCACGTCACCTGCGTGACAGGCTCTTCAGGGAGACTGAAAAAAACCTTGCTCTCAAGGTTGAAGAGACAGGTACGGAAGATAAATTTAATGTTTTTGGAAGGGGCCTGCTTCATCTCTCCATACTTATTGAGACAATGAGGCGTGAGGGTTTTGAATTCCAGGTAGGTAAACCTCAGGTTATCTTCAAAGATGTTGATGGTGTGAGGAATGAGCCTTTTGAAACCCTGGTAATTGATGTTCCTGAAGAGTATTCCGGTAAAGCAATCGAACTTGTGACACAATCAAAAGGCGACCTGCTGGTTATGGAGCCTAAGGGCGACCTGCTGCATCTTGAGTTTGATATTCCTGCACGTGGACTGATCGGATTGCGTAATAATATCCTTACAGTAACTGCAGGTGAGGCTACAATGAATCACCGTTTCAGGGGATATGGTCCGTTTAAAGGTGAAGTCGGAATCAGCAGGAATGGTTCACTTGTTGCCATAGAAAGCGGACAGGTTAGTGGGTATGCTATCGACAGACTGCAGGACAGGGGTAAATTCTTTGTTGACCCCGGAGCCCGGATTTACCGCGGACAGGTTATTGGTGAGTATACCCGGGTTGGTGATCTCGGGGTGAATGCTACAAAAGGAAAAAAGCATTCAAATATGAGGGCGGCCGGTTCTGATGAAAATCTTAAGATTGCCCCGGCTATCAAATTTTCACTGGAAGAGTCAATGGAACATATTAAGGATGATGAGTATCTTGAAGTTACTCCTCAGAATCTCCGGATGCGAAAAATATTTTTATAGACCAAATATTATATATGGTCGAAAAAAGCTCTATCTTTGTCAGGAACATCTAATAGAAGGGGGTTGTATTATGGAACAAAAAATTGGCAGATTTACATACCAGGAGGAGCTGGCAAACTTCCTTTCACATTTTGCCGGAGCAATATTAGCAGGTGCCATGCTAACACTTATGATTATTGCATCCGCTATTAAAGGTAACGGCTGGCATGTTGTAACAACTGCTATTTTCGGTTCAACTATGGTCCTTCTATATTTCTCTTCAGCTGTGGCGCACGGACTCCCGGCAGGGAGGAGTAAGCAGATATTCTTCGTTATTGATCAGGCAGCAATTTTCCTTTTGATAGCAGGTACATATACTCCGCTGGCTCTTGTGGCTTTACATGGTGCCTTTGGGTGGGTACTGTTCGGACTCCAATGGGCTATGGCCATTACAGGTATACTGCTCATAGTACTAAGACCAAACAGGGTAGAGGTTGGTGCGAAAGTCGCTGATATTGTTCTTTATGCAGGAATGGGATGGATGATGCTGATAGCTATTGTACCCATAATCAAATCGATACCAACGATGGGCTTTATATGGATCTTACTCGGTGGAGCCTGTTATACTTTTGGAATTATCTTCTACAAGAAGGCTAAATTTAAATTTGCTCATCTTGTATGGCATCTGATGGTCCTCGCCGGAAGCATCTGCCACTTCTTTGCAATCTTCTTCTATGTTATTCCTATAGACCTTTAATAATGTCACCCCTTCGGGCATACGCGTCAACTTAAGAAGATATTTATTAGTAACTGACTTGAATTTAGTCTTTTTCGCTTATCATAAGTGCAGTATCTCACCAATATATCAAAGATAAACACTGTTTTTTGTGATTTACCTTGAAGTATTGTCAA